>CAZCND010000007.1:0-35333 GCA_964500195.1 uncultured Candidatus Saccharibacteria bacterium
GAGAAAATTATTCCCGACCACAAGCGTTAAGGCACCTGCGTGCTGTTTTTTAGCTCTAAAGATAAATAAAAATCCCCCACCTGTAAGATGGGGGTAAACTATTTTTCTCTTGGCAACGCCAATCACTGGAGAGAAGCCAGTGTTGTTTTATTTTATTGTATTCTTAAGTGACCGGTTCGGTCTCGGCTGTTGTAGAAAGCTGAGAGGTTTCTTATTGTTTTAAAATAATAAACATCACTTTCCTTAACAACTATTTTAAGCAGCCATTTATCGTGACTACCGTCTTCTGCAGAAACAGAAGAGACGACAACTTTTATTTTTGTTGTCTTCGGTTCTAAGTATCCGTATTGGACGGTGGAATAGGCCATTTTTTTGCCCTCTCCATACTGAACCGTGAAATGAACAATTTTGCCCTCAAATAGACTATTCATTAAGTCTAATTTTGAAGGACCTCCTAAAATCTTATAAACCATAACAGTGTATATTTAGAAGTTAAACAACAGAGGGTTACGACCCCTCCTTGCCGAATAGCGTATAACGCACCATTAGAAATACCATACCACAGATACCTCACCCCGACAAGCTACCATATAAAATTAAGTTTTATGAATACCAACTAGTTTGCAAGCAAAGATAAATAAGATAAAATGAAGATATTAATCAAAAATCTTGTAAATTAATTATGAAAATAAAAAATAAAAAAGAAGGGAGTAGGGGTGGTAAAATAACAAGGATTTCTCTCTGGATATTACTAATTATATTAATTATTTTCATAACAATGTTTTTATGGGTTAGAATAAAAACTAATAATGACCCAAAGTTAAGATCTAGTTGGAACAATAAAAACAGTATAATGTCAGATTTAAATAATACAAGAGCTGCTGCTGAAATATATTATGAGTCACAAGAAAATAGTTATTTAAATTGGTGCAGCAGTGAATCCTTCATCTTTGTGAGAAACCTAGCAGATAAAGAAAAGCAGATTTACATAGATTGTTTAGATAATAATACTGAATATGTAATGTTCGCCCCTTTAGAAAAAGATAAGTACCGAAATAAAATTGTAATATTTCCTTGGCAAAAAAGAGATTTTTACTTAGAAAAAGAAGGCAAATATTGGTGTGTAGATAGCACAGGTTTTAGTGGAGAAATGTCCGAACCTACAGGTTTAGTTTCTTGTCTTTCATCTGAAAATTAAAAATAATTCAAACAAAAAGACCCGCGGGCGAACTTAATCACCAGGCGGGTCTAATAATTAAAACTTAAAGTCTAGTCCTGCGATCAAACTATTTTGGTCTGACTCAAACCAGCCACATGCTGGCATCACCCAAAATTTTAAGTTTTTGATTATCTCAAATTGTACTAACGGGCCGAACCCGTAGTATCGCCACCCTCTCAACCCAAAATCAAATCTGCCAATCTTTTGGTTGAGAGTTATTTTATACCAATAATTTCCTTTTCCACAGCCCTTTTCTACTAGAGCTACGAAAGAACTATTGCCCTTTCCGAGCCATAGAGAAGCACCTCCTCTAATCATTTTGGAGCTTCCCTGCTCTAGCCCGAGATTGAGACCCAACTGAATCCATTTAGCTGGAGCATAGTATAATCCAAATTGGGCTTCTGCCCAAGTCGGACTTACTAGCCCAAAATAGGTAAAGCCAAAGTTTTTTTGGGCTGTTAAGCTTTTTGTGCCATATATTGTGGCACATGGGCTTATAGACTCTTTGTTAATCTTTAAAAAGAAAGATGCCTGGGCCTTTACTGAAATAGCAAACATCAAGGTGGCTATTGCTACCAAAAGAAATCTTTTCATTATTGTCTTATTTTATTAGGTTTTCTTAATCCCTCTAAAAAGAAACTAAGAAAGCCTAACAAAATAAGAAATTTTAAAGAACATTACGCGTATATTGTATCATATAAAATGACTCTTGTCAATATCACTGGGTTGCAATCAAAGATAAATAAGATAAAATAGAAAAGTTGGGCCATTAGCTCATTTGGTAGAGCGCTCCCATGGCATGGGAGAGGTGACCGGTCCGATTCCGGTATGGTCCACTAAAAAAAGCGCACTCTTCTGGCAGAGCGCGCTTATTGTTTTTAATTTGATTAATCAGCTTTTTTTTGCAAGTATTTTTCAATTAGCCTGCAAACATCTTCGATGGTTTTAGCGTTCTCCTCTTCAATGTCTTCAGGATCAACCTCGAATTTTTCTTGTAAAGCGATAAAAAAATCGGCTTGATCAAGAGAATCCAACGCCATATCGTTTACCAAATGAGATTCTGGTTTAATTTCGTTTTCACCAAAATCAAACTTCTCTTTCAGATATTCTTTTATAAACTGAAAGATTTCTTTTTTTGTTTCCATATTATATTTATTTAATTTTACCTTCACACTATCCCAAAGCCCCAAATAAGTCAAACTCGTGACTTCTGTAATTTCTCTGTGATATAATATCCAGATATGAAACAATTAAGGTTGGATCAATTATCAGATGGCATTTTTGCCATTGTTATGACTATTTTGGTTTTTGAAATAAGAATCCCCTATTTTTCTGGATCATTGTCAGACAAACAAATATTTGAACTTTTGGTTAGTCTCTTCCCTCTTCTGATAAATTACATCTTGAGTTTTTCTCTGTTGTTTACTTATTGGCGATCTAATAATTTTATTGCTTCAGTCTTAGCAAAAAACATAGATGTTCATTTTTCTAATCTAAACGGATTGTTTCTATTTCTAGTTGCCCTTATCCCCTTTTTCTCTAACTTCTTAGGAAATTATCCAAACTCCAAAGTGGCAGTTATAGCGTTCGCCATAGAAATTGTATTAATTGGTTTAATTTTGTTTGTTATGAGAAGATATGCTATTAAGTCTAAAAATATTGAAAACACCCCCTTCACCGAGATAGAAAATTCTCACGCTTATGTACATATTTTATTCCCCGTCCTTTCTGCCATCGTTGCTATTGTAATTTCTTTCTTCAGCACAACAACTGCAATTTTTGTTTTGACTCTAGCTATATTATTTAATCTATCACGAAACGGAACCAAATATCTTTTTGGTTTTTTAGATTTATTCCGCAAAAATAAGATAGAAACAAACTTTTAACTAGAAGAAATTGCCATCTCTATTGAGTGAGATAAAAATTCTACCATTCCAGAACCAACTGATTTGAGGGATTTATTGAGAACTGAGTATTCTTGAAACTCTGGTATTGTATTTATTTCAATTACATAAACACCGTTTCGATTAGCGATAAAATCGATTTTTGAATAATGCCTTAAGTTTAATTCTTTGTGTATTTGTTTAGCTATTTTCTCTATCTCCTTATTAAAAGCGGGAGAAAAATTACCAGGACAAATGATTTTGAGTTGTCCTCCATTTTTCAAATCATTATCACAAAAAGCCTTACCTTTTGGAAGGACTATTTCAACGGAAGGAAAAGAATAAATTTCTTGTCCTCGAAAATTATTAATTGAAACAATAGATCCTTCTTGACCTTTAATATACTCTTCAGTAATCAAACTAACTCCACCTTCTACTCCTTCTAAAAAAGCTTTGACTAGATCATCTAATGAATTACAAACAGAAACGCCCAAAGAAGAACCTCCTGTTAGTGGTTTTACAATCCAAGGTGGTGGCAGTTTTGCCCAGACATCTCTTGCTTTATTTATTGCATATTCTTTTTTTTGCTCTTCTTCCTTGCTTTCATTCTGACTAGAATCTAAATCCTTAAAATAAGCGGGGAAAAGCATATGGTGAGGCATTTTTATTTTAAAATTAGACAATGCTTGCTTGGTTTTATTTTTATCATAACTTAAAGCTGAAGCGACAGGACGAGAACCCACATAAGGAATTTGTAAATCATCCAATATTTGTTGGATTTTCCCGTCCTCTCCAAAATCACCGTAAATAGTATTAACGGCAACATCTATTTGCCCATAAATTTTTTCCGGCTTTATTTCTACCCCGTTTAAATGCCATCTTTCACCATGATCTATAAATATATCTACCGGCTTATAATCATCTTTTAATTTAGGATGAGATAAACAAGAAATAACCCGACTACCATTTTCAATACTAGCCTTAGTTCTGTTGTTTAGGTTACCCCTAATAACACCAACTCTTTTCATGTACTTCTATTATAACAATTTATTAAAACATTTAAAATTATCCAAGAAAATTTTTAGCTCTTTTTTGTTGATGAAAATTTATAGCGAAACGATGAGACAGAGAATTAGCAACCAAAATATCATTTTTATATTTATCAACCAGTTTAGCATCACCTAGAATTGCTTTTGGTTTATGCTCCTCATTTTTAACAACTGAGACTGTTGGAATTTTTAATTTATTTTCTTTTAAGACTCGCTCGCCTAAATTCTTTTGAGCCAGCCCCCCATCTAAAACAACGAGCGATGGTAATTTCCAATCTGTATGTTTCAATCGCCTTTCTAATATTTCTCTTAAAGCCCCAGTATCATCAGCCTTGTTTTTAGTTCGGATTATAAATTTACGGTATTCTTTTTTATTTGGCTCGCCATCTTCTAAGACAACCATAACCCCGACCATATTTGATCCAGCCATATGAGCAATATCATAAGCCTCTATCCTAAAATCTTGTGTGTTAGATAATTTTTCCTTTTTTATTAAAGACACATCGTTAATGTGCTTCAATGCATAAATTCTTTTTTTAATTTCATTAGCTCTCTCAAATTTTTGATCCAAGGCTAACTTCATCATTTCTTTTTTTAAACTATTTAAAATACTTTTCTTTTTGCCTTGAAAAAATAATTTTAAATGTTTTATGTTTTGTTGATATTCCGTTAGTCCCGATGGATTTAATCTTAATTGATCATAAAATTGTCTATTATTTTTCTTTATTGAGTCATCATCAAGATACGGAAATATTCTTCTAATAATTCGCAAGGCTTCTTTAAGCTCTGCTCCATTTGGAAAGGGCCCAAAAAGAGATTGATAATTATCTTTTTCTAAAAGTCTTTCTCTTTTAATTAAAATTCTCGGCAGTTCTTCGTTTGTAAAACAAACATAATTAAAACTTTTATTATCTTTTTCTTTCGTGTTATATTTTGGCTGATATTTTTTAATTAGATTAGCTTCGGCAATTAGAGCCTCTAACACACTCTCAGTTTCTAGCCAAACAATATTGTCAGAGAGTGTAACCATATCTAAAATCATCGGACCTCTTGTATTTATTAAATCTTTAGCAAAATAACTTTTTAATCTGTTTTTTAAAGAAGTTGCCTTACCAATATAAAGAATATTTTCTCCTTTTTTAAAAAAATAAACCCCAGGTTTGTCAGGTAAATTATTCTTTTTTAAATCTTTAATTTTCATAATATTTAAGTTTTTTTCTTTTTTAAAACTCGCTTTAAATACTTGGCGGTAAAACCAACCTCTTTGTTTACTATCTCTTCTGGGGTTCCACAAGACACAACCCTGCCTCCCTTTAAACCACCTTCTGGTCCAATATCTATAATATAATCAGAATTTTTTATAATATCCATATTGTGTTCAATCAAAACAACCGAATTACCTCGAGCAACTAATTTATTTAAAACTTCTAACAACTTAGCCACATCATCATAATGCAAACCAACTGTTGGCTCATCAAGCAGATAGATGGTTCTTTCTAAATTAGGACGATATAATTCAGAAGAAATTTTAACTCTTTGTGCCTCTCCTCCAGAAAGAGTTGTGGCTGATTGACCTAATTTTAAATAACCCAACCCTACATCCATTAAGGTTTTAAGTCGGTCATAAATCCCTGGAATATCTTCAAAAAAAGATAGCGCTTCTTCGACTGTCATTTCCAAAACTTCATGAATGTTTTTCTTTTTGTATTTGACAGTTAGCGTTTCTTTATCAAACCTCTTGCCATGACAAACATCACAAGTCACATAAACTGTCGGTAAGAAATGCATTTCAACCGCAATTTCTCCATTTCCTTGGCAAGCTTCACAACGACCCCCTTTAACATTAAAAGAGAACCTGTTCGATTTCCAACCTCTAACCCGAGCCTCACTAGTACTGGCAAAAATATCTCTAATCAAAGTAAAAGCACCTGTATAGGTGGCTATGTTTGAACGAGGAGTTCGGCCAATCGGTGATTGATCAATTAGAATAGCACGAGATAAATATTCTGTTCCTGAAAAAGATGCGCAGTTAAAAACTTGGACAGTTCTAAAACTTCTGTCATATCGAGCTCTTAAATTTTTGTAGATAATCTCATACATTAAAGAGCTTTTACCTGAACCAGAAACCCCTGTAATGGTGACCAATCGGCCAAGAGGAATTTCTAAATTCATATTATCAATATTAAAAACTTTTCCTCCTGCTATTTTAAGAGAACCCTTGTCGTTATCTCTTCTTTTTTCGGGAATAGCGATACTTACTTCTCCCCTTAAATAAGCCAAAGTTCTTGATTTTGAATTATTATTTGGAGCACTTAATAATTTATCTAAATAATCAGATACGATTAAATGACCACCATGAATTCCTGCTTTAGGTCCAATGTCTACAATATAATCCGATGCATAAATAGTATCTTCATCGTGCTCAACAATAATAATCGTATTACCAATATCTCTTAAATCTTCTAATGTTTTAATTAATTTATCATTATCCCTTTGGTGTAAGCCGATTGTAGGTTCATCTAAAACATAAAGCGCCCCAACTAGCCGAGAGCCAAGTTGACTAGCCAAGCGAATTCTTTGAGCTTCTCCACCAGATAAAGTATTAGCTCTTCTATCTAAAGATAGATAGTCTAATCCTACATTTAATAGAAACTGAAGTCTTGACTCTATCTCATATATAACATTTTTAGATATTTCTTTTTCTTTTGGTGTTAATCTTAGACTAGCGAAAAAATCAGCGGTTTGTTCTATTGTTAATTTTGTTAAGTCAGCAATATTTAAAAATATATTTTCTGTATCTTTTTTATTTTTTGTTTCATTACCAAAAAAAACATTTAGAGCTTCTGGTCTAAGACGCTTGCCACCGCAATCTGGACAAATTTCAGACCCACCAAAATATTTTGTTCCAAGACCGTTACAAGAAGGACATGCTCCATATGGAGAATTAAAAGAAAACAATCTTGGCTCTATCTCAGGAAAAGAAAAACCATCGTTTGGACAAGCAAACTTAGTCGACATTAAAATCTCTTCAGATAAATCTTCCGTCTTATCTTTTTTATTTTTTTTATCTCCAAAAACTATTAAAACCAAACCTTCAGACTCCAAAATGGCTCTTTCTACAGATTCTGCTAATCTCATTCGTGCATCATTTTTATTGTCTTTAAATTCATGAACTAAAAAAGAATCAACAATAATTTCAATATCGTGTTTCTTGTTTTTGGTCATTTCTATTCTGTCCCTTAGTTTTTTAGTTTCTCCATCAATCCGAACTTCAGTAAAACCTTTGTTTAATAGATCATAAAGCAGTTGGTAATATTCTCCCTTTCTGCCTCTTATGACTGGTGATAAAATTTTTATTGGTCTATCGTTCCACTCCACACCTAAGACACTTTTCTTTTTAGAATTTTTATCTATGGTCTCTATTTTTTCTAAAATAAAATTTAAAATCTCTTCGGTCGAAAGTTTTTTAATTTCTTGTCCACAAATAGGACAATGGGGGTGACCTATTCTAGAATAAAGAACTCTTAAATAATCATATATTTCGGTAATAGTCGCCACTGTGGAACGAGGATTGTTAGAACGAGATTTTTGATCTATAGAGATAGCTGGAGAAAGTCCTGTTATTTCTTCGACATCTGGTTTTGGCATTTGATTTAAAAATTGCCTTGCGTATGAGGAAAGAGATTCAACATAACGGCGCTGACCTTCGGCAAAAATAGTATCAAAAGCCAAAGAAGACTTACCTGAGCCAGAAACTCCAGTAATAGCAATTATCTTATTACGAGGCATTTCAACATTTATGTTTTTTAGATTATTTGTTTTAACGCCCTTAATTATTATTTTATTTTCTTCATTTTTATTCATAACCAATATTAGCCCCTCTTTTGTCCATGAGGGGTATACCAAAAAATATTAAACTAGCCAAAATATAGCACAAAATGACAATATGTGCATCTGCTTTAAATTCTCTCAAATTCACCTCACTCCAAAGATTATTGCTCCAAAAAACACGGATATTTTAGTACTCTAAAATTCCTATGCTCGGACCGTCGTCCTCCGCAATGTTTTTTGAAACAACAATCTTTTACGCGAGACTTTATTTGCAAAGGATAGTCCTAGTTAATCACTTTACCTAACAAACGCGATAGCGTTGGACAGGTAAAAACTGTGGGGGCTATCCTTTGCAGTGGGCGGACTTATACAGGTTTTTGAAAAATCAATTTTTGACCATTTTAAAATTCCAATTTAAAATACCCTTATTTAATAAGGATATTTTTGTAAAAAATTAGACAGAGTTTTTAAAACGTGTCAGTATTCACAAGGCCAGACCTTGGATTTCGACTTCAGGCATACCCATCACATATGGGCCAACTTGATATTGAGCAAAATATATTTTTATTCCACTTGGTGTAAAAGTAAAAGTTTTAAAATTATCTTCTAACGGCTCAGTTCCGCTATCTATAGAACTATTTATGTTTTCTAGATAATCTTCTATAGCAAGTGGGTCAGAATTAGCTCGGTCTTCATCACTAACAGTGGCATATTCCTTTTTTAGAATTTCTCGGCTAGTTTGAGATAATTTATCTAAATAACTTTCATCACCTTTATAAATATCCGCTAGAGTTAAATATCGATTATTTTCTAAATCATAATTATAAGACTTCTTAACTTCATAACCATGAGCTCCGCCAGTGAAAGCTCCAAAGCTCAAAACAAAACTAATAAAAGAGGAATTGCTTTGTACTATTGTATAGTCGGAATAAAAATAAAACTTATCTTCTTCTTGTGGTACTTCTGGTATTTTATCTTCCCTTGTCTGTAAATCATACCGAGCTTGCCAGTTTTCTTTTGCTATCATCTTGTCACTTTCTATTTGTTCCTTTAAAAAATTTTCAATTGATAAATTAAAATAAATATTGGCATTTTTAAAATAAGGATATTTAACATCAAAATTTATATAAAGGTCATCAATTGTAAGTTGCTTGGTTTGATAAGAACCATCAACAATAAGGGGCTCATCTTCTTTTAATTCCAATTTTGGTTTTTCTTCAAACTGTAAGTTTTTTTGTCTGTTGGAGAAAAAGAAAATCAATCCAATGCTTAATGACAGGAGGAGAAAGATACTGGCTATAATTATTAAGTAGATTCTTTTCATATTTATATTATACTCCTATTTAAGTTTTTGTCTCAAGACAAGAATTTCATCCCTTAAAATAGCAGCAGTCTCAAAATCCAACCTTTTGACTGCTTGATTCATACCATCTTCCTTAATTTTAATTATTTTGCTAAGGACTTTCTCCTTGCGAGCATCGTCCGAAAGAAGGAGGTTCTTGATGCTATCCCTCTCCCCCTTTCCTTTGTTACTTTTATCCTTTTCAAAGGCTTTATCAAAAACTTCCAAGTCTAGTTCCAATTCTAAATTGACTGATTTTTCGTGTTTGTCTTCTAAGCTCTCTGTAATATCTTTAATATTTTTTGTAATTGTTTTTGGAGTAATATTATATTTTTTATTATGTGCAATTTGTATCTCACGACGACGGTTCGTTTCATTAATAGCTTTTTCTAAGGCGTCATTCATTGAGTCAGCATACAAAATCACCCTTCCTTCTATGTTTCTGGCAGCCCTACCGATGGTTTGAATTAGTGAGGTTTCTGATCTCAAAAAACCAGCTTTATCTGCATCGAGTATTCCTATAAGAGCTAATTCTGGTAAATCCAAACCTTCTCGGAGTAGATTAACCCCGACCAATATGTCTATTTTTCCTTTTCTAAAAGATGTTATTATTTGAATTCTTTCAATTGTTTTAATTTCGCTATGCAAATACTCAGCCCTCAATCCTTTTTCTTTTAGATAAATTGATAGATCTTCGGCCATCTTTTTTGTTAGAGTAGTAGCTATTACTCGATCTCCTCTCTTAATAACTTTTCCAGCCTCTTTTATAAAGTCTTCTATTTGTCCGCCGTATTTACCACTTGCCGAAACCGGACGAACAATAACTTCTGGATCAATTAAACCAGTTGGTCTAATTATTTGTTCAACTATTTGATTACTTTTTTTCTTTTCCATTTCGGCTGGAGTGGCAGAAACATATATGACTTGTCCTATTCTTTCTTTAAATTCATTGTATTTTAATGGCCTATTGTCCTTAGCTGAAGGTAAGCGAAAACCATAAGATACCAGAGTTTCCTTTCTGGAAGCATCACCGGCATACATACCTTGCAATTGAGGCAAGGTCACATGGGATTCATCTATAACCGTCAAGAAATCTTCTCTGAAATAAGACAATAAAGTTTCTGGTGGTTCCCCTTCTTTCTTGCCAGAAAAATGTCTCGAATAATTCTCTATGCCATTACAATAACCAATCTCTTTGATCATCGCTAAATCATAAGTTGTTCGCCTCTTTAATCTCTCTACTTCGAGTAATTTGCCTTCCTTTTCAAATTTATTAAGTTGCAGAGCTAATTCTTTTTTTATTTGTCCAATTGCTTTTTCGACAATTTTTTTGTCGGTTATGAAATGTTTGGTTGGAAACAAAAATATGTTTTCTGGTTCCCCGACTATCTTACCTGAAACCGGTATAACTTTTAAAATTTTAGAAATCTTTTTTCCACTAAACTCTATCTGGTAAACAAAAGTTTCAGAACTTGGCATAACCTCCACTTTTTGCCCGATAGATCTAAACGTTCCAGAGGTAATATCGGCGTTAGTTCTTTCATAATGAATATCGACTAACCTTTTTATTAAACTAAGCCTGTCTAGGGTCATGCCAACTTCCAATCTTAAATTAACTTTTTGATATTCTTCTGGTGATCCAAGTCCATATATACAAGAAACAGAAGCAACAATGATGACATCTTTTCTGGTTAAAAGAGATTCGGTGGTAGCGTGACGAAGCCTATCAATTTCTTTGTTTATTTGAGCATCTTTTTCAATATAAGTATCAGTTATCGGCATATAAGCTTCGGGCTGATAATAATCATAATAAGAAACAAAATAGTGGACTGCTGCATCTGGAAAAAACTCTTTGAATTCTTGTGCCAACTGAGCCGCGAGAGTTTTGTTATGAGCAATAACTAGAGTAGGTTTGTTCCATTGTTCTATTACATTGGCAATAGTAAATGTTTTTCCTGTTCCAGTTGCTCCGAGTAAAACCTGTTTTTCCATACCTTCCTTTAACCCAAGAAGCAACGCAGAAATAGCCTTGGGCTGATCACCAGCTGGGCTATATGAACTCTTTAGTTTAAATATCTTATCTGTCATATCTACAAGATTAGCTTATTTTGAGAAATAAAAAAAGGGAGCCTAATTATTAGGCCTCCTTTTTATTTCTAAAAATAGCATTCATTCATCTTTCCGAATGAGAAATATGTAAACCAACAAAAGAGAGAATATTGTTTCTATCCCCACAAGAAACCAAACAAAAACAGTGACTTCACTGCAAGTTTCTGTCTTATAGACTTTTTTTACCATTTTTAGGGTGTTTTGATTTTTTTTAATACCTATAAAAACAGTACTTTTGATGCGATCTTTTCTATTTCTAGAAATATAAGAGTCTACATACAGAATATCTCCTTCGTCCAAGATTTGAATGTTTAAGATATTCTCTTTCCCTTTCAAATACCTTGTTATGGATCTTTCAACCAACAGAACAGTGTCCCCACTAGGGACAATCAATAAGTCGTCGTCTTTTGGTCCTTCCTGAGCAAAGACACCGATGGGGAATAGCAAACAACACCACCCCCATATTAAAAGATTTTTCATGAGTGTATTTTTTAAAGTTTACTCAAAGTATATCATATTATACGATTATGTCAAGCCAGATGCTTGACAAATATAAACTATTGATATACGATAATGTATAGTTCTTTATTCCATTCGCATCCAACCAACCCCACCTATTGTTGGGGGTCGCTCCAGGCCAGAGACTCGCGTTGTTCTCTGGCTTTTTTATTTTCCCACATGTTGGACATGTGGAAAATTTTATAAATATTTTTCTAGAAACTCCTTTTTAAATTCAAAAAATCTGTCATCTAAGATAGACTGGCGAATGTCTGAAACTAATTTGTTTATAAAATAAGTATTATGAATGGAAGCCAAGGTAGAAGCTAACATTTCATTAGCCCGAAATAGATGAGCAATGTAAGCCTTGGTATATTTTTGACAAGTATAACAATTGCAATCCTGTTCTACTTTTGAAAAATCATTTTTATATTTTTGATTGGTTATATTTATCTTTCCTTCTTTAGTAAAAAGACAACCATTTCGAGCAATCCTTGTCGGACCGACGCAATCAAATAAATCAACCCCATTTTCTATCCCCATAAATAAATCTTCTGGCTCCCCTATCCCAAGTAGATGTCTTGGTTTTTCTTTTGGTAAAATTTCATTAACCCAAAAAACAGCTGATGACATATCTTCCTTGGCAAAAGAACCTCCAATTCCAAAACCATCAAATCCCTTGCCTTCTATTTCCATTTCAGCTATGGCCTTGGCTGATTTTTTACGAAGCTCCTCGCTCCTGCCACCCTGAACAATACCAAAGAGAGCTTGCGGGTATAACGAAGCCGGATATTCTTTTTGAAACAGTCTGGCTCCTAGTCCTCCAACATCGGAGGACTTTTCAAAAAGAATATCCGGTGAAGTTTTTAAGCCAAGTAACCTTTCAAAATCAGAGCTTTTCTCTTTTTCTAACTCTAAATGCCTTTTCAAACTCCTCTTTGCCCAAGCATGAGTTCGAGACAAAGCTTCTTCTTGGTAGCGTAAATTTTCTGTCGGTGAAGTGCATTCATCAAAAGCAAATATAATATCAGCCCCTAAATTATGTTGAATCTCAATTGATTTTTCTGGGGTGATGTAATGCAAAGATCCATCTAGGTGAGAGCGGAAAGAAACTCCATCGTTACCAATTGTTGCGAGCTTTGGTATTCCATCTAAGACTGATGATCGTTCTGGAATTAATAAACTTGGATCAGTAATCGAAACAACTTTTGATAAATCTTTTCCGTAAGCTACTCCCAAAGAAAAAACTTGAAAACCACCCGAGTCTGTCATTAGAGGACCGTTCCAATTCATAAACTTATGCAATCCTCCTGCTTCTTTTACTAATTCATCTCCCGGTTGTAAATATAAATGATAGGTATTGGCTAAAACTACTTGGGTCTCGTTTCCTTCCAAGCTTTCAGGTAAAACACTTTTAACAGTTCCCTTTGTTCCAACCACAACAAAAGATGGAGTTTTAATTTCTCCATGTGGTGTTTTTAAAACACCAACTCGAGCTAGTGTTCCTTTTAATTCTTTTTCTATTTTAAAATCTAAGGATTTTTTCATAAAATATTTTTTATCCAACGATTGCATTCTTTAAACATATATTATATAATAAAAATGTCTTAGGGTTTTATCCATAAAACTCTAAAGGTATTACATCCAAGGGTAGCCCTCCGAAAGGAGGGCTACTTTTATTTTAAGATTTATCATCCTTGTGTTTTAAGTCTCTTCCCCAAACATCATTTTCTATTTTCAAAACATCAAAATAACCATCTCCCCCTGTCCTCAATTCTTGAGATATGTTATTTTTTGAAGAAAAAATAAAAACTTTTTTTCCTCCATTTCTCAGGTAACTTACTAATGCTAAAAAATCAGAATCTCCTGTAAATAAAATTGCAATATCATATTTTTTACAAAAATGTATTGCATCTATCGTCATTTCAACATCCATGTTGCCTTTTTCTTGTATTGAATCACCAAAATCACTATGCTCTAAAATCCTTTTTAACTCTTTTTTCCTAACAATAAAACCTAAACCCTTTTTAAGATAAGTATAAAATTTATGTTTACCGTCTTGGTTTTCTTCTCTAGTCCCCTCTTTAGGATAAGCTGTGTAGTAAAATAATTGTATCTCAAATGCACTAAATCTTTCTTTCAGATAAAACTTCAATTTTTCAAAATCAAACATTCTACCTTTTACTTTTTGAGCCTGCCAAAGATTTGAAGCATCTATAAACACATATACAATTTTTTTGACATTATCTTCATCCATAAATTATTTTATATTTTATCTTTACACTTAATTTGTTCTTTAATCATGCTGTTCTAAATATTTCATCTTTTAATCTCTCTTCACCTCTACCCACTTTAGATCTTGAATATTTACAGGGGAACTTAAAATAATTTTTTTGTGTGGGTCAGACGGATCAGAAATCGTTTCATCAACTGTGGCCAAAACAGCTGAGTTGTTTCCAGGTAAATAAACTTTCGATCCATTTAATACCGTCAAATCAACAGGAACTATGGCTTCAAAATTTCCCCCACCGCGACCAACTAAACTTACACTAATATTAAGTTCATCAAAAAAAGCTTCAGTTATTTGTTTGGGATTAGAAAACAAAACAGCTAAAGATGTTTTTTCATATATCTTTTCTACCCTAGCTATTGGTATATATCCATTAGCGTAAACCAAATCACCTTCTTTAACACTATCCTTTAAACCTAAATCAATCACAAAAGTATTATAAAATGATTTATTATCTTTGCTTAAAATGTTGGCTAAAATATAATCTCCTTGTTCTGGCAACCGATTAATAATTTCTTTTAGTTCAAAATTTTCCTTTTCTAATATCTGATAATCCACTTGGGATAATTTCAACTCTAAATTTTCAGAAGATAATCTTTGGTTTTCTTTAAATAGATTTTTCTTTGACTTAACTAAAAAAGTTAAATTATTAATTCCTTTAGTAATAAAATTACTGGATATCCAAATGGGTCGTCCTAAGTGGTTAAAAAACTGACCAGACAAACCAACAATTCCAACCAAAAATAAAATTATAAAAATTGACAAAATTATTATCTTCTTAGAATTCCTGTTTTGCCTTTTATTTAGATATTGATTCTTCATTTGTTTTTAATAGAACTTCTTTATAAGTTTCAAATTCATCTAAAACAACACCAGCTCCTCTGGCTACCGCTGTCAACGAATCCTCAGCAACATAAACTGGAATTTTCAAAGCACTCTCTAGAAGGCTATCTAAGCCACGCAACATAGCCCCACCTCCAGATAAAACCAAACCATTTTTTATGATATCTGATAAAAGCTCTGGTGGTGTTGTTTCTAAAACTTCTTTTATCCCATCCACCAAACTAAGAATCAAAGGCATGATTGCTTCTCTTATATCTGTATCTGTTACTATTACCTGTCTTGGCAAACCAGTAACTAAATCCCTCCCCCTCACTTCTGCCTCTAAAGATGGGCCTTCTTGTACTCCAGCTATTGCTATTTTAATATTTTCAGCTGTTCGCTCTCCGATCAATAATTTAAATTCATCTTTTATATAATTAATTATTTCCGTATTCAAAAGATCACCTGCTACTTTTATATTTTTTGAACAGACAACTCCAGAAAGAGAAATAACAGCCACATCTGTTGTTCCTCCTCCAATATCTACTATGACTGAACCAATAGCTTCCTTAACTGGTAAATGTATCCCAATCGCTGCAGACATTGGCTCTTCTATAATATAGACCTCTCTGGCTCCAGCTGATCTTGCAGCGTCCTCTACAGCCCTAATTTCAACATTTGTTATGCCAGTTGGTACTCCAATCACAACTCTTGGTCTTAAAAGTTTTTTAGATATCTTTTCTGTCTTATTAATTAAATAAGTAATCATTTCCTCGGCTACTTCAAAGTCTGAAATAACCCCATCTACAATCGGCTTAACTGCTTTGACATGACCTGGTGTCCTACCTAACATTTGTTTGGCCTCTGTTCCGACAGCTACAATCTGTCCTGTTTTTTGGTTAACTACCACCACCGATGGTTCGTTAATGATTATGCCGTGACCCTTCAAATAAACCAGCGTGTTGGCTGTGCCTAAATCTATTCCAATATCGTTAGAAAACATCTGGCAAATTTTTTTAAACATAATTTTTAGTATGACTTAGCAAAAATAACCCTACCAACAGATGGCTTGCCTGACTTAATACACTTACCTTCTTCTTTTTCTTGACCCAAAGGAAAACAACGAACAGTTGCTCCTGTCTGTTCTTTTATTTCTAGTGCAACATCTTCATCTCCTGACCAGTGAGCTTTTACAAACTTGTTATTCTCTATTGCCTTAACAAAATCTTCCCAAGAGTCAACATTAACCGTATTTTCTTTTAATCTCTCTTCGGCTTTTTTGAATAAACCTTCTTGAATCGAATCTAGGGTAGCTACTACTATTTCACTTAACTCAGGCAAAGAAACAGTTTTCTTTTCAGACGTGTCTCTTCTTGCCAAAACCACCGAATTGTTTGCTAAATCCTTAGGACCCACCTCTATCCGAACAGGTATTCCCTTCTTTTCCCATTCATAATATTTTTCTCCTGGTCGCAAGTCTCGATTGTCTAATTTAACACTAATCCCTAGAGACAGTAAGTTTGACATAATAGTCTTTGTCTCTTCTTCCACTAATTGTTTATCCCATTCTTTTGGTATTATTGGAATGATAACAACCTGGATAGGAGCTATTTTAGGTGGTAATACCAACCCCTTATCATCACTATGAGTCATTATAAGTCCTCCAATAACCCTAGTGGACAAGCCCCAACTAGTCTGCCAAGCAAATTGTCTCTCATTGTTTTCATCCAAAAACGTAACATCAAAAACTTTAGCAAAATTTTGTCCCAAGTTGTGAGAAGTAGCAAACTGTAAGGCCTTACCATCTTGCATCATGGCTTCTATGGTATAGGTACCACTAGCTCCAGCAAATTTTTCTGATTCTGATTTTTTACCAGCTATAACAGGGATAGCCATGTACTCTTCGGCAAATTTCTTGTAGATATTTAGCATCATTAAAACTCGACTTTCAGCATCTTCGTATGTAGCATGAACTGTGTGTCCTTCTTGCCACAAAAACTCTGTCGTTCGCAAAAAGAGACGAGTTCTCATTTCCCACCTTATAACATTTGCCCATTGATTAATCAAAAGAGGTAAATCTCGATGAGACCTAACCCATCTTGAAAAAACATCATACATTATAGTTTCTGAAGTTGGTCTTAAGACCAATGGTTCTTCTAATTTTTTTCCTCCAGCAAAATTAACCAAAGCCACCTCTGGGGCAAAACCTTCTACATGTTCTTCTTCTCTTTTTAGAAACTTCTCAGGAATCAACATCGGGAAATAAGCGTTCTCTACTCCTGTCTCTTTAAACATCTCATCTAAAATCTTTTGAGTTTTTTCCCAGATAGCATAACCCGAGGGTTTAATAACCATACAGCCTTTCACGGGAGCATTTTCAGCTAAACCAGCTGCTTCTATAACATCCAAATACCACTCATTATAATCTTCGGCCCTAGTTGTAATTTTTTTGTCCTCAAATTTAGATTGTTCCATATAATCATCATATTACTCTAAAAAGAAGCCCTAGTCAAAAATTTTGGTTGCAAAATAATGTCTTTTCTGTTATTATAATGTTCGTTCCGTGATCTGACATAAATGTCAGATTAGCCCTTAAAACTTTAGTTTGGGCAAGCTGGAATGCTTAAAAACGGGATATTATTAACTAACTTCTTGTAAAAAACAAGATAAAAAAATTAATCATAAAATGGATAAACAAAATATTACAGATGAAATGTTTCGTTCCGGAGTTCAATATGGATACTCCAAAAGTCGTAGACACCCCTCCGTTAGTTCTTATGTTTTCACCACAAAAAACGGCATAGACATAATAGATATTGAAAAATCAGAAAGTCTGTTAGAAAAAGCAACAGAGGAAATTAAATCATTGGGAGCTAGTGGAAAGACTGTTCTTTTTATAGGAACCAAACCTGAATCTAAACAACAAATTACAGAAGTGGCTTTATCTTTAAATATGCCCTATGTCTCAGAAAGATGGGTGGGAGGAGCTTTAACAAATTTTCCTGAAATAAAAAAGAGAGTAAATAAATTATTAGAGATGAGAGAACAAAAAGAAAAAGGCGTTTTTGATAAATATACCAAAAAAGAAAAACTATTAATCAACAAAGAGATGGAGGATATGACAAGAAATTTCCAAGGATTAACTTCTATTTCTAAGACACCTGACGCCGTTATTGTTATTGATCCTAAAAAAGAACATATTGCTGTAACTGAAGCTAAAAAAATAGGGCTACCTGTTTTTGCTGTTCTTAACACAGACTGCAATTTAAAAGAAATAGATTTTCCTATTGTTGGAAATGATGCTTCAGTAACAAGTATAAGTTTCTTCTTAAATAAGATAAAGGAAGCTTATTCTAATGGATCTGGCGGAATTAATAAATAATAATTTAAACTCCCCCTTGGGGTAATAAAATATGGCTAAAATAACAACAGAACAAGTTAAAGAATTAAGAGATGCAACCGGCATCTCAGTAATGCAATGTAAAAATGCTTTAGAAGAAGCAAATGGAGATATGGAAAAAGCATTAATTATTCTTAAAAAAACATCTAGCAACATCGCTATGAAAAAGGCTGAGAGAAATGCTAAAGATGGTATTGTTGTCGTTAGACAAAAAGATAACCATGGATTAATTTTGACATTACACTGCGAAACTGATTTTGTTGCTAAAAATGAAGATTTCATAAACCTAGCTAATAATCTTGCTGATTCTGCCATAAATGAAGGTGTGGAAAAAATGAAAGAAAACTCAAGCGAGATGATTAATGCGGTCATTCAAAAGGTAGGAGAGAAAATTGAAATTGGAAAAACAGAAGAAATAGAAGGAAATATTTTAAATAGTTATGTTCACAACAACAAGGTAGCAGTCATGGTTGCTCTTAATAAAGGAACACAAGATTTAGCTAAAGATATCGCCATGCATATCGCTGCCATGAAGCCAGTTTATGCAAAAAAAGAAGACATTAAAGAAGAAGATAAAACTAAAGTTATTGAAGTTTTTCAAAAAGAAGTTGAGGAAACAGGAAAAGATGAAGAAATTAAGAAAAAAATGCTTGATGGGAAAATCAATACTTACTTCAAAGAACAAACCTTGATGGATCAAATGTATATTAAAGATCAAAACATTTCAATTGAGAGACTTTTGTTGAATAACGGAGCAGAGATTTCTTCCTTTATTCATGTATCTATAATCTAACATGACATTAGTTATTATAATTTTTTTAGTATCTATCTCCTTTTTATTTGGTATGCTTTTTTATCAGGCTTGGAAAATAAAAAAATCAAAGGTAGAAAAACCACCCAAAAGCAGCAAATTTCTACCGGATATTTATTTTAGACAAGTAGAAAAAATTATGCTATATTGGATGAAGAGAGGAATACAGTGGTTGATATTAATGACTGTTAAATACTGGACAATATTAGTTGAGGAAAATAAAAAAGTAATCAATAAAAAATTTCCTCAAATAAAAACATTCTTTAAAAAAATAAGACGAAAAAGAGGTCATGGGGATTTTATCCACAAAGCCATGATTGAATCTAGGTTTAAAATAAAAAGAATCAGGGAGAAGGTCAAAAAAGAATACGAAGATATTACAGATTAAGATATTTAAAAATATAAACAAGCCGCTTTAGCTCAGTTGGTAGAGCAACGCTTTTGTAAAGCGAAGGTCCTCAGTTCAAGTCTGAGAAGCGGCTCAAAAAAACTACTTTTTGAAAAATTGATTTTTCAGTATTTTAAAATTCCAACCAAAAATACTCTTATTTTGCAAGAGTATTTTAGTAAAAAATTAGACAAGGTTTTTAAAATATGTTCATATTACCAAGGCAAGACCTTGGTAATACAATAATCTTTGGAGCGAGGTGTTAAAATAGCTCCTTGCTTTAATTATTTTTCTTATCTTTGGCGTCGGTTTCAACTTGTGCCTCTGCTTCTTTTTCAGCCTCTAACATATCTTTAAGTTCTGGGACCATTTCTTCTATTTCCTCTATGGTTTTAAAACCATTATAGACTTCCCCATTTATAACAAGTGCCGGTAGGTTATCAGGTATTTTATAAATAGCAATCATGGCTTTAATCGCAGAGAGATCCAAATTATAATCAAAAGAATAGACCCTTAGGTTTGGATATTTTTCTCTTAAACTAGTTAAAACATAACCTTGTTTAGTACAATCGTTACACTCTGTATTTTTGTAAAAATAAAGAATGAAAGTAGATTCTTCTCCACATCGATCAGTTATCTTTTTCATCAATAAATAATCTTTAATTTGTAGAAGAGAATAGTATTTTTTTAAACTGATTACTTCTTCATTGTTTATACCTATGTTGTCTTCACTGTAAGATAATTTTTCAGCCAAAGAATTTAACTCTGAAGACAAAACCGTGGAAGAAGATATATCTTCACAAGATAATTCTTCTAATAAAGAAAATTGAATTTCAGAAGATTGTAAATCTAAAGAAATTGTATTTTCAATACTTTTAAGCTGGGATATTCTCTTTTGATTTAAAAAACCAGAAAACCATAAGCCGGTCAAAAAAATAGCGACAGTTATAAAAAAAACTACTATATACCTTTTCCAATCATTTTGTTTGTTGTTGTTCATATAATAAATTATGATTGCTTAACTTTTCGTTCTTGTGTCCAGCTGGATTCTTTTGAAACAATAGAATTTAAAGCGGCCTTTAACATCCAAAAAGGAGCAATCACACTATAAATAATTAAATAATAAAAAATTGACACAGAAACCCTAGCCCTGTTTTCAGCTAATTTCCTTCCAATTAAGAGTGAGGTTAAAATAAGCCCATACATAAAGATGGAACTAAATATAACGGCCTTGGTGTCAAAGAAAAACCAATCAAAATTGAAACCACTAAAACTAAACAAATTATCAAAACCAACGGTTTGTATTTGAATTATTTTGTGATATACAAAGTTTGATAAATTATAAATAACATTAACAAACAAGAAGATTACACCAACAACTCCAATTATTCCAGAAGGCAAAGTCAAAAGACCAACTGTTCCATATTTTTTCTTAAACAACAACCTTCTGTAATCCATCAAATTTTTTATAAAACCATAAATCCATCTTAGTCTCTGCTTATAAAGCTTTTTAACAGTATTTGGCGTAATTGTATAAACATAAGCATCTGGACAATGATCTATTTTATAACCATTTTCTTGCATTCGAAGAGCAATCTCTTGATCTTCAGTATTGTGAGCTTTGTGATAAGGACCTAAATCATCAAAAACCTTCTTCCTGAAAATTGAAAATGGACCAGGAGTAACATGAATACCTCCAACAAAACCGAGCATCTTTTTGTTGTAAATGGACATATGATATTCAATAGTCTGAGCTTTTTGTAAGAAATTTTTTGGCTCGTAAACTATAATCGATGGGCAAACTGCCATTGTCTCTTTGTCTCTTTCAAAGTAACCAATGATTCTCTTTAAGGCCTGCGGGTGAACCAAAGAATCAGAATCAAGACAACCAAAAAACTCTGAATCTGTCTTTTCCAAAGCCAGGTTTAGAGCTGTGTGTTTTCCTCCATTTGGTTTAGTAAAAGCAAAAATGTTTTTACCATTGTGAAATTCTTTAATTATATTCCAAGTATTGTCTTTACTTCCGTCGTCTATAAGAAAAAGCCTAAGTTTACTCTTTGGATAATCTAATCCGAGCAAGGAATCAACTGTCTTTGCTATTGTTTTCTCCTCGTTGTAACAAGGAACTGTAATAGTCACCGTTGGATAATATTTTAATTTTAAGTTTTTAGGATTTTTTATAATACTCTTTCTTTTCTCTATATAAGTAACCAGAAAAAAGACCTGTATATAGATGGCCAAAAAAGAAAAAAAATAAAAAATCGTCTCTATTACTGAACCCATAATAATAGTTATTATAGCATTATTGGCTATATTTTTCAATGGTTTATTAAAAAACATAAATGTGCTATCATTTAATTCATAAACTAAGTGGTTCGATCAAATATTATTACTTTAATTAAACAAAATATTGTTTATAAAAAAATGGAAATAAACAAACAAAAGATAACTACCCCCGTTGCTATTATTTTAGCTGGTCTCCTTATAATGATAGGCATCATCGTTTCTGGGGGGTTTAAACATAAAAATCAAGATGAGGGACCAAAAACATTGTCTGAGGAAGTAGGAGTTACAAAAGAAGATTTAAGTAAGTGTATGGAAGAAAAAGACACTGAAGTCTTAGCTAAAAGAATCGAAGATAGCGTCTCTAAGGCCATGGTTAAAGTTCCAGAAACAGAAAGAGGAACCCCTTATTCTGTTATAGTCGGCAGTAACGGAGCAATGATAGAAATAAGAGGAGCTAAACAACCAGAACAAATAAAAGAATTAATATCTGAAGTTTTAAATGGTGAAGTTAAAAATCCTTATACTGGAAATTTAGTTATTTCAGAAGAGGGAGACAGAATCAATGGAAACAAAGAAGCTCCAATTAAAATTATTACTTATTCTGATTTAGAGTGTCCTTATTGTGCATTACTAAATGGATACATAAAACAAATAGTTGAAGAATCTGACGGACAAGTTGCTTCTGTCTTTAGACATTGGCCTATACACCAAAACTCATTTGCAAAATTAGTGGCTGCAGAGTGTGTCGGTGATTTACTGGGAGAAGAAGCTTATTTTAAATATATTGATTTAATATTTGGTTTAATGGACGAGAAAGAAGAAAACTCAGTGCTAGATATATTATAGAGAAATCATCAAAAAAGCCTTATTTATAAGGCTTTTTTGATTGTTCTTATATGAAATAATTTTTCAAACGATTAATCTTTTCATTGTTTCGTAGTTTTTCATGAACCTTGGCTTCAATCTGTCTAATGCGTTCACGAGTAACTCCAAAGTCTTGCCCTACTTCTTCAAGTGTGTGTTGAACTCCATCGTTTAAACCATATCTCAATTCTAAAATTTTTCTTTCTTTTGGGTTTAATGTTTCTAAAACTTCCCTAATCTGATCAGACAAGATTCTTCTGGCTGACTCTTGATCTGGTCTTAATATTTTATCATCTGGGATAAATTCCCCTCTAGTTGATTTTTCTTCATCATCTCCTATTGGTTGCTCAAGAGAAACAGTATCTTGGTTTATTTGTTCTATTATGTTTATTTTTTCAACATCTAAATTCATTTCTGTTGCTATCTCTTCCACCAGTGGTTCCCTTCCAAGATCCTGGGAAAGTCTTCTAACAACTTGTTTATATTTTGAAATTGTTTCCACCATATGAACTGGGATACGGATGGTCCTAGATTGATCAGCTAAAGCCCTAGTGATTGACTGTCTAATCCACCAAGTAGCATAAGTGGAAAACTTATAACCCTTAGTTCCATCAAATTTTTCAACCGCCTTGAAAAGACCCAGGTTCCCCTCTTGAATCAAATCAAGTAATGTTAAATCTGAACTTCTACCTACATATTTTTTAGCGATCGAAACAACTAAACGAAGGTTAGCTCGAGCTAGAAGATTTTTTGCTTCAACATCACCCTTTTCTATTCGATAAGCAAGGTTCTTTTCTTCACTAGCTGGGATTAAAGGATACTGTCCTATTTCCTTTAAATATATCTGAATCGAATCATATGTTTGAGAATTTCGACTATATTTTAAAGCTATTTTTTCCTCTTCACCATCTAAATCCAACAAATTTCCTCCTTCTAGCACATCGATTCCAGCTTCTGATAGTTTCTCATAAAGCTCATCTAAAAATAAAATATTTTCTTCTAGATCAGGGAATATTTTGATAATCTCATCATAAGTAATGAAACCCCTCTTTTTTCCTTTTTCTATTATTAAATTAGATTTTTCTTCTTGATCCTCTATTTTTTTATTTGTTTTTGGGTTAACTGTTTTTTCTTGTTTTTTTGAAACAGGTCTGACTTTTTCCTTTTTAACCTTTGTTTTTTTAGGAGCAATAACCTTCTTTTGTTTCTTAACTGAAGTTTTCTTTTTAACTACTACTTTTTTTTTAGTAACTACTTTCTTTATTTTTTTGACTGGCTTTTTAATTTCTTTTTTCTTTGTTTGTTTTTTTGCTTTTTTAACCATAAAATTATTTTTGCCTATGATTTTTAATGTTTTCTATTTTTTCGACTATTTTTTGATAACTAATAATATCCCCTTCTAACCCCTGTTTATTTTTTTCTTTTTGATTAATTTCCAGCAACAAGTTTGAAGCTATGTCTTTAAATATTTCTTCCTCTAAATTAAAAATTATCTCATCTAAATCTTTATCTAATTGACCAATCTTGTCTCCATACCATATCTCTGCCTCCAAAGATAAGTTTTCCTTATATGGTTCATATTTTTGTTTTATCTCTTTAAAAAATTCCACACCAATTTCTTCTTCAAATTTTTTTATTGATTCACCTATTTTTTCTTCGATATCTTTTATTAAATTTTCTGAAAACAGAATACCAAAAAATCTTTTTTCCAATTCCTCTCTACGAGAAATTTTATTTGTTTCCAAAGTACTATTTTTTGTATCAAAAACATCATTAATACTATTAGCTTTTTCGTAGTTTTTATAATCTTCAACAATAGCTTGTTCGGAAATTCCAGTTTTTCTATATGTTTCATTTATGTAAGCATTTTTTTCAATAGAACTATTAATCATTCTCAAAAAAGGAAATATCTTTTCTTTTATGAGGCGTCCCCTTTTTCTTAGATCGTTTGTCTCTTTGATAATTTTATCTAGATGAAAACTTATAATATTCACTGAATTTCTAATTATGTCTTTCCATTCATTTTTATCTTTCAAAATAATATCTGCAGGATCTTCATCTTTTGGTAAAACTGCTATCTTTACTTGCATATCTAAAGATAGTGCAATGAAAGCCGAGCGATTAGCTGCCCTTAGTCCTGCTTCATCTCCATCATAAGCAAATATGATATTGGGAGACAATCTCTTTATCAAACCCAAGTTATTTATTTTGTTTTCGTTATCAGTAGTTGTGTCTGTAAAAGCTGTTCCAGAGACAGCCACAGTATTAGTAAAACCAGACTGATGAGATAGAATTAAGTCCATTTGTCCTTCAACAATTATACTATAACCTAATTTTCTAATAGATGTTTTGGCCTTATCTAAACCAAATAAAACATTTGATTTACTAAACAGCGGGGTTTCTGGACTATTAAGATATTTTGCATTGACGATGCCATCTTTACTCTCTTCTTTCTGTCCAAATATCCTTCCAGAGAAAGCAATAACTCTGCCAGCAGAATCATTAATTGGAAACATTACTCGGCTTCTAAAACGATCATAATAATGGTCAGAGTCACAACCTTTTTCATTTAATTCTTTTTTCTTGATCAACCCAACACCTAGAATATCTTCAGTTTTGTAACCTTTATTTTTAAGATAATTTATTAATGAATTCCAGGAATCTTCTGCAAACCCTATTCTAAAATTACATATAGTTTGATCTACTAAACCTCGAGATAAAAGATAACTGCGAACTTCAGGTTTTGATTTTAAGTTGTTCTCAAAAAAGACCGTGGCTTCTTCCATTATCTCGTAATAAAGCTCTGTTTTATCTTTATTTTTAGTTTTATATTCTTTTAGATCTACTCCAGCCCTTTCAGCTAAAATCTTTAATGCACCTAAAAAATCAACTCCCTCAAACTTTTCAATAAAAGAAAAAATATCCCCCTTAGCATTACAACCAAAACAATAGTAAGTTCCACGATCTGGAGAAATAAAGAAAGAGGGTGTCTTTTCATTATGAAAAGGGCATTTAGCTTTGTAGTTTTTGCCGGCTTTTTCTAAAGTAATGTAAGAGGAAACAGCATCGACAATCGATAGTCTTTCTTTAATTTTTTGAACGGATGAATCCATCTCTATTCTTTTTTAAAGCTATTTTAATTATCGGCCCAATTTTCTTGTTCTATTTCTTCGTTGTTTAATTGATTGTCTTTCTTTTGTACCCCAAAACCAGTACCTGCTGGAATCAAACCTCCTATAATAACATTTTCTTTCAAACCCCTTAGATCATCTACCCCACCTTGGACAGCACTACTTATTAAGACCCTATTAGTATTTTGAAAAGAAGCGGCTGACAACCAGCTTTTTGTAGTCAAGGCTACTTCTGATATACCCAAAACAATAGTACTCCCTTCAGCTTTTTTTCCTCCTGCTTTTTCAACTTTTTCATTCTCCTCTATTAATTCTATGTTTTCAACAACCTCTCCTGGAGAAAATGTTGTATCTCCTGCATCTTTTATTTTCTTTCGAGAAAACATCTGTCGAATTATTATTTCCAAGTGTTTTCTCGAAATAGATGCACTTTGTAAGTCATAAACTTTATTAACTTCACTTACAATATAATCTTCTGCCATTTCTTTACCTCCATGTTTAACTATCTCTCTAATGTCAGCAGATCCATCTGTCATTATTTCTCCCTTTTTAACTCGGTCTCCAACCTTAACAAATATTTGGTGTTTTAGAGGGATAGAATACTCAACTTCATTTCCATTCTTTCCTCCTGCTTTATTGTTGTCCACCTTAAGATCAGACAAAACTTTAACTATCCTTTCCTTGTTATTTTCTGTTATGTCTACAACTTCTCCGTCCGAGACAGAAATCATAGCTGGACTTTTAGGCATTCTCCTTTCAAAAATTTCTTCAACTCTAGGCAAACCTGTCGTAATATCCACATTAGCAACTCCACCAGCGTGGAAAGTTCTTAGGGTCAACTGTGTTCCTGGTTCTCCAATAGCTTGTGCTGCAATTATTCCAACCGCCTGACCTATTTCTATTAATTTATTGCGTCCTAAATCTAATCCATAACATTTTTGACACAAACCATGGGCTGTCTCACAAGCTAGTGGAGTTCTAACTATCGCTTCCGTAATTCCTTCTTTTTCTAAAAAGATAGAATTTTCTCTATCAATCAAATCCCCCTTTTTAAATAGAACTTTTCCTTCTTTGTTTTTTATATCTTCAGCCAAAACTCGCCCAAAAATATATTTAGCAAAAGCTCCATCTACGGCTACAACTTTTTTACCTTTTTTAGTTCCACAATCTTCTTCAGTCACAACAACATCTTGTGCAACATCAACCAGACGACGCGTTAAATAACCAGCCTTAGCTGTATTTAAAGCCGTGTCAGCTGTTCCTTTTCTAGCTCCATGAGTAGTAACGAAATATTCAAGAGGAGTTAAACCTTCAATATATGAAGGTATGATAGGAAAATCTAATTGCTCTCCAGCAGTGTTTGTAATTATACCTTTCATTCCACACATTTGAGCTAACTGGCTCATGTTTCCTCTAGCTCCAGAATCAATCAAATTTTTTGCTGAACCATCTTCTTCCAAAGAACCTGGGATAGCTTTTTCTATTTCCTTTCTGGCATGCTCCCAAATTTCTATTATCTTTTGTCTTTTTTCATCGTCCGACAACAAACCTTCCTCATATTGATCTTTGACTTCTTTTTCTTGTCTTTTGTGTTGTTCTATTATATCGTTTTTTTCTTTAGGGATAGAAACATTATCTATAGACCAAGTAACTCCTGAATAAGTTGAGTAACGAAAACCAAAATCCTTTATTTTATCCAAGATTGCTGGTGTTAAATCTATTCCATATCGAGCTATCAACTCTTCAACCAAAAGGGTCATTCTTTTAACAGTAATTTCTTCTCCTACATATTTAAAATCATCTGGAAAAATACTGTTAAAAAATAATTTTCCTACTGTTGTTTCAAAAGGTTCTGTTCCAAAAAATGCTTTATATCTCTTGCTATCTCCTCCATAAACTTTGATCTTAGCTCGTAATGAAATTACACCTAGATCAAAAGCTGTAATTGCTTGGTTTGGAGAAGCAAAAATCATTCCTTCTCCTTTTTGTCCTGAAACTGATTTTGTCATCCAGTAACAACCTAAAACAATATCCAATTTAGGATAAACGATTGGTGAACCATTTTGAGGGTTAAGTAAGTTTTTATTTGAAGCAATGTAATCTCTAGATTCTCCTTGGGCTTTTTCAGACAAAGGTAAGTAAACAGCCATCTGGTCTCCATCGAAGTCAGCGTTAAATCCGACACAAATAAGGGGATGAATTTGAATAGCATTTCCCTCAACAAGAACTGGATTAAATGCTTGTATTCCCAAACGGTGCAAGGTTGGAGCACGGTTTAATAGAACATACTTACCTTTTATAACCTCTTCGAGTATTGCCCAAACTTCAGGCACTCCATCTTCTATCAGACGATTAGCCCCTCTAATATTAAAAGCTAACTCTGTTTCTAATATTTTAGAGATAACAAACGGCCTAAATAATTCCAAAGCCATATGCTTTGGTAGACCACATTCGTTTAGTTTTAATTTTGGTCCAATAACAATAACTGAACGGCCAGAATAGTCCACTCTTTTACCAAGCAAGTTTTGACGGAATAATCCTTGTTTGGATTTTAGATTATCTGACAAAGATTTAAGGGCTCTCTTTTGAGAAGTAGAAACAGCCTGTGAATCATTTTGTTTGGCAATTGAGTTATCTATCAAAGCGTCAACAGCTTCTTGTAAAATTCTTTTTTCATTTCGCAAGATAACATCTGGAGCTCCAATCTCAATCAATTTCCTTAAACGATTGTTTCTGTTTATAACCCTTCGGTATAAATCATTTAAATCAGAAGTAGCATGTCTTCCCCCATCTAGGGCAACCATTGGTCTTAAAGCAGGAGGTATAACTGGAATAGCTGTCAAAAACATCCATTCTGGTCTTATATTAGATCCTAACATTGATCTGACTAAAGATAATTTTTTCTCTAATTTTTCTTTTTCTATGCTTGAACACTTTTCTAGTTGTTCTTCTGTTTCTTTTATTACCTTATTCAAATCCATCTCTTTAAATATTGAGAAAATTGCTTCAGCTCCTATGTTTGCCTCAAAACAACTTCCATATTTCAAACCAAAGTGATGGTATGCTATTTCATTCAAAACTTTTCCTGGAACAATCTCGCCTATTTCTCTCTTTGCATTATTTAGAAGATCTTTTAATTTTTCTTTATCTTCTTCCTTTTCTGAAATTTTTATCTTGGATTTAAATTCACTTTCTAGATTTTTAATGATTATTTCTTTTTCTTCAGGATAGACTTTGGTTATAATATAACCAGCAAAATAAATTACCTTTTCTAAATCACTAATAGAAATATTTAACAAAATAGACATTCGAGAAGGAACTCCTCTTAAGAACCAGATGTGTGCTACTGGACTTGCTAATTCTATGTGACCCATCCTTTCTCGGCGAACAATAGAGCGAGTAACTTGCACTCCACATTTTTCACAAATAATATCTTTGTATCTAATCCTCCTGTATTTTCCACAATAACATTCATAGTCTTTTTCTGGACCGAATATCCTTTCATCAAACAAACCATTTCTTTCTGAACGACCAGTTCTGTAGTTTATTGTTTCTGGTTTAGTAACCTCTCCAAAAGACCAATCCCTAATAGCCTCAGGTGAAGCTAATTTAAGAGAGATGGCATCAAAATTTGTTGTATCAAATGTTTTCATAATTTTTAGCTACTTAAGATTTTAATTTTTTTTAGACTTTTTAATTAATTCAACATCTAATGCTAACCCTCTTAGATAGCTTAGTAAAACATTAAATGAGGCTGGTATATTAGGTTCTCCAATTGGATTCCCTTTTATAATTGCGTCAAAAGTCTCTGATCGACCCGTTATATCGTCAGACTTAACAGTTAACATTTCCCTTAGAGTATAAGCAGCTCCGTGACCTTCAAGAGCCCAAACCTCCATTTCTCCGAATCTTTGTCCTCCACCCTGAGCCTTTCCTCCTAATGGTTGTTGGGTAATCAAAGAGTATGGTCCAATTGATCTCATGTGCAGTTTATCTTCAACCATGTGGTGAAGTTTCAATAGATACATATATCCAACTGCAATATCTTGTCCAAATGGTTCTCCTGTTCTTCCGTCATAAAGAGTAACCTTACCATTTTTAGGCATCCCAGATTTTTCTAGTTCAGCTTGTATTTCAGGAATTGTCGCTGAAGAGAATGGCGGAACGATTGCTTGATAGTTTAGTGTGTGGGCAGCATAACCAAGATGCATTTCCAAAATCTGCCCCAAGTTCATACGAGAAGGAACTCCTAAAGGAGTCAAAATTATATCAATTGGTGTTCCATCAGCCATGAATGGCATTTCTTCTTCTGGTAAAATGGTTGAGATAACACCCTTGTTTCCATGACGTCCTGAAAGTTTGTCTCCGACTGATATGTTTCTTAGTTGAGCAATCTCAACAATGATTCTTTTGATGATTCCAGACTCTAGATTATAACCGGCTTCTCTTGAGAAAACTTTAACACCAATAACCCTCCCTTGTTTTCCGTGTTCCAATCGAAGAGATGTATCCTTAACATCTCTAGCCTTTTCAGTAAAGATAGAACGAAGGAGCCTTTCTTCTGGGGTCAATTCTGTTTCTCCTTTAGGAGTTATTTTACCTACTAAAATATCATTTTCTTTGACCTCAGCTCCGACAACTATAATTCCATCTTCATCCAAATCTTTTAATTTATTTTCCCCAACATTAGGAATATCACGAGTTGTTATTTCTGGTCCAAGTTTTGTATCTCGAACGTTACAAATAAATTCAGTAACATAAATACTTGTAAACTTACTTTGTTTAACCAACCTCTCTGACAAAATAATAGCGTCCTCGTAGTTAGCTCCATTCCAAGACAAGAAACCTACTAAAACATTTTGCCCTAAGGCTATTTGTCCATCTGCAGTTGTGCTGGTGTCAGCCAAAAGATCTCCTTTTTTAACCTTATCACCCAAATTAACACTTGGTCTTTGGTGTAAAATAGAGAAATTGTTTGTTCTTGAGAAATTAATTAACTCATAAGGATGTTCTTTTCCTTTATCATCTTTAACTATAATTTTTTTAGCATCAACATAGGAAACTACTCCATTGACTTCTGAGATAATCAATCGGCCAGAATCTCGAGCAGCTAATTCTTCTATACCGGTAGCGACTAGAGGTACCTCTGGAGAAACACAAGGTAAAGCCTGTTTCTGCATGTTTGATCCCATCAGTGTTCGGTGAGCATCGTCGTGTTCCAAAAATGGAATCATTGATGTGGCTAATGAGAAAGCTTGGTTAGTAACAACATCTATTAACTCTACTTCTTTTCTGTTTATTATACCCGGAACAGTTTTAACACGAGCCTCTACTTCTTCATCCAAAATATTTCCATTCTCGTCAGTCCTAACTCCAGCATGAGCAATATTATATTTTTCTTCTTCAAGAGCATTTAAGTAGACAACCTCTCCTGTAATTTTTCCATTTTTAACAGATACATATGGAGTTTCAATAATTCCAAACTCATTTATCTTGGCATATGTAGCTAAGTGTAAAATCAATCCAATGTTTGGACCTTCAGGAGTATGGATAGGACAAACTCTCCCATAGTGAGAAGTATGAACATCACGAACTTCTAGTCCTGCTCTTTCTCTGGTTAGTCCCTCTGGGCCCAAAGCTGACAACGTTCTTAGGTGTTCTATTTCTGCCATCACATTTTCTTGGTTCATAAATTGAGAAAGCTGGTTTGTGGTAAAAAACTCCTTAATTCTAGCTTGTAATGGTCTTTGATTTATTATTTGTATAGGTAAAGTTGTCCCCGTGTCTATGGTAGACATGTGGTTCTGTATATTTCTTTTTATCTGAGACATTCCTGTTCGGAATTTTTTCTGTAACATTTCACCAACATATCTAACTCGACGTTGTCCCAAGTGATCAATATCATCAGCTTGAGCTTCAGGATTATTATTTAAAGTAACAATGTTTTCAATTATAGTGATTAAATCATCCGAAGATATTGTCCTTCTTTCAAGTTCCTTTTCATCCATTTTTTTATCAAATCTTTTGTTGAAACGGAATCTTCCAACAGGAGAAATATCATATCTCTCTGCTGAAAATAGAGAGCTAATAAATTCCCTAGCTCCTTCTGGTGTAGCTAAGTCTCCATCTCTTAACCTTTTATATATTTCAATAAAAGATTCTTCAGCTGTTTTTGAGACATCTTTTTCTAGGGTTGCAGAAATAGCACGAGAGACTTCCTCGTTACCCTTAAAAGCCTTAATTATATCTTCTTCTTTATCTAACCCTAAGACTCTCAAGAAAGAAGTCACTGCAAACTTTCTTTTTTTATCTATCCTGACATAAATAGCTCCATCAGTATCTGATTCTATCTCAATCCAAACACCTCTAGCTGGGATTATTTTTGCTCCAAAATATCTTTTATTTTTAATTTCTTGTTCTGTAAAAAAGACTCCGTAACTTCTAGAAAGCTGAGGAACAATAACTCTTTCAACTCCATTAATTATGAAAGTTCCGTGTTTAGTCATCAGCGGAATATCAGACATAAATATTTCTTGTTCCTTTGTGGTTCCAAGAGATTTGTTTAGTAATTTAACTCGAGCAGTTAAACTACCTTCGTATGTTAATTTATCTTCTTTGGCTTTTTCTTCACTACACTTTGGTTCGGACAAAGAAAAAGAAGTAAAGTCTAACTGAAATTTTTTCTCATAATAGTCTTGAATTGGGGAAAATTCTTTAAAAACTTCTTTCAAACCCTCTTCAACAAACCAACTAAAAGATACTAATTGGTTTTCTATTAAATTGGGAAATGGAATAAGTGGTTTTTTGTATTTGGAAAAATACTTTTTCTCTAAGGTGGTGTTTTTTTTCATAAAAAATTATTACAACCAATGAGATAGGGCTAAATTGTCCGAGATATATAAATACCAATAGATAGAATTATGGGATTTATACTAGCTTATCTTATCGATTATAGAAAACAAAAAAACTAAGGGTTATTCCTTATCTAATAAAATAATAATGCTAAATTTCGTAATTATTAACCACGATTTTAGTTAAAATGCTAGTGATTGATTAACCATAACTCAATCATTCAATCTGGGCAAAAGTATATACTAACAAAAACCTTTTGTCAACAGCGGTTTTCCACAAATATATTGTTATTATACACCAAGAAATAAATACAAGCAAAGAATTAATCGAGAGTGTGTAAAATAAGGCCACTTCTTAATTTTGGTTCAAACCAAGTAGATTTTGGTGGCATGATGTTGCCACTATCTGCTATAGCCATTAACTGATTCATCGAAACAGGGTAAAGAGCAAAAGCCACTTTCATTTCTCCACTATCGACTCTTTGTTTCAATTCTCCGAGGCCTCTAATACCTCCAACAAAATCTATTCTGTCACTTCTTCTCAAATCAATAATATTAAATATTGGACTCAAAACTTGCTCCGTCAAAATCGTCACATCTAAAACCCCTATTGGATCATCATCATTATATGTTCCATCTTTTGCTGTTAAAGAATACCACACTCCATCTATATACATTGAAAAGTTGTGCAGTTTGTTTGGTTTATATATTTCACTTCCCTTCTCTTCTATCAAAAAGGACTCTGATAATTTTTCAATTATTTCTTTTCCACTAAATCCATTTAAATCCTTAATCAACCTGTTGTAATCAATAATAGTTAACTGACTAGCAGGAAAATTCACTGATAGGAAAAAATTATATTCTTCGTCCCCTGTGTGATTTTTGTTATTTTCTTTTTTCTCCACCCCAACCAACGCTGCCGCTGCGGTTCTATGATGCCCATCTGCTACGTATAAATAATCTATATCATTCTTAAATATATCTTCTATTCTTTTTATTTTTTCTCCTTCATTTATTATCCAAACAGTGTGCCCTACCCCATCACCTGAGGTAAAATCATAAAGAGGCTCGTCTAAAATTTTTTCTTTAATTATTAAATCAAGTATGGCGTTGTCCTTGTAGGCGAAAAATACTGGCTCAGCATTAAAATTTGTATTTCTAACATGGTTTTTTCTGTCTTCTTCCTTATCTGCTCTTGTTAGTTCATGTTTTTTAATAACATTATTTAGATAATCTTCTACGCTTGCTCCTGCCACTATACCATATTGAGTTTTGCTATTCATTTTTTGAGCATAAATATAGTAGCAAGGTTTATCTTCTTGGAACAAGTAACCACCTTCAATTAATTTTCCTAAATTTTCTTTAGCTTTATCATAAACAGGTTGTGAATGTAAATCTATATCTTCCGGTAAATCTATTTCTGGTTTAATAACATGATAAAAAGATAATTCATTATCGCCAGCTTCTTCTTTTGCTTCCTTACTGTTCAGGACATCATAAGGACGGGACGCGATTTTTTTAGCTGTATCATTATCTTTTGGACGAAATCCTTTAAAAGGTTTAAGTGTTGGCATATTTTTTAAAAAATTAATTGTTATTAAATAAGTTTAGGTCTTAAATTATTTTCAGTCAACCTTTATTTTCCTTCCAAAATTCTATTTTTTTGTGATCACCAGAAAGTAAGACTTTTGGAACTTTATATTTCTTTCCTTTATACTCTAAAACTTCTGGACGAGTATAAACTTCATCTGTTGAAACTCTTTCTTCCTCTCTGGAATTAAAGTTTCCTAAAACTCCTTCAACTTGTCTTGATATGGTATCTATTAAAACCATAGCTGGTATTTCACCACCAGTTAAAACATAATCACCTATTGAATATTTTTTAGTTTTTAGTATTTTATCAACCCGAGCATCGATTCCTTCGTAACGGCCACAGATTAAAATAATATTTTTGTATTTTTTAGGAATTTTTTTAGCAACCAGCGTCGTAAATTTTTCTGCCCGAGGATTAAAATTAATTATTAAAAAATTTTCTTTTTTCCTTTTTCTAATAGATTCTACCGCCTTAATAATTGGATCAGCCATCATGACCATGCCTGGACCTCCCGAATATGGCCTTTCGTCTACCTGAGCAGAGATATTTCCATCAGGCCATCTCTTTTTGTATTTTCCAGAAACAAACTTTCTTGGGTTTACAAATTTAACATTAATTATTTTGTTTTTAATAGCCCGTCCCAAAATAGACTCTTTTAAATAAGAGTCAAACATCTCCGGAAAAAGTGTAACAACATAAAAATTCATATAGTCTATTATATATAAAGAACGAGACAAAAGAAAATAGCCTCGCGGAAAAGATTGTTGTTTCAAAAAACATTGCGGAGCGTGTCGACGCGAGCATAGGAATTTCAGAGCACTGAAATATCCGTGTTTTTTGGGACAATAATCTTTGGAGCGAGGTGAAATACAGCTACCGAGCGGAAAAGATTGTTGTTTCAAAAAACATAGCGGAGGACGACGGTCCGAGCATAGGAATTTTAGAGTACTAAAATATCCGTGTTT
>CAZCND010000008.1:0-13618 GCA_964500195.1 uncultured Candidatus Saccharibacteria bacterium
CGGATGCTGTTACATCAGATTCATCATTTAGCGGTCAAAATCGCAACAAATTTACTAAAACCCTCAATTGGAAAGCCCCCGTAGGCACTGCAACCAACCACAATCTCTTCACCTAACATTTTTCTAATTCACGGGCACCCATGCAGCAGGAAGCCCACTCCTTTAGGTGTGGGAGGAATGCTGCATAAGTATTATATGTATTGAACACCTATATCAATACATGCTTCTGACATTGCAGTTGAAGTTGACTCCATCCAATGAGCAAAAAGTAGTTTTGCTCAAGACGATGGAACAATACAATGCAGCCTGCAATTATATTTCAGAAGTTGCTTTTGACTCCAGAACTTTTGGTAAGATGGGATTGCAGAAACTTGTTTATTACGATGTGAAAGATAAGTTTGGATTGTCTGCACAGATGGTTGTCAGAGCAATAGGAAAGGTTTCTGAATCGTATAAAGTTGATAAGAAGGTTCAACATGAGTTCAAACCTCATGGGGCGATTCAATACGACCAGAGGAACTTGACCTTCAAAACAATGGATACTGTTTCTATCTTGACCCTTGAAAAACGCGAGAAGATTAATTTTGTATGTGGCAACTACAGAGAATTGGATCTTGAACGTGTCAAAGGTCAGGCGGATTTAGTATATCGTGATAATCAGTTCTACCTTCTGATAGTTTGTGATGTTCCTGAAGAAGAACCTATCAATTCAGAAAAAGTAATTGGGATTGATCTGGGTATTGTGAATCTTGCAACTACTTCCGAAGGTCAGGTATTTTCAGGAGATACATGTAAGAAAGTTCGTCAGAAGTATCAAAAGACCAAATCTGCTCTTCAATCAGTAGGAACTTGGGATGCAAAGAAACATCTCATGAAACTATCCAAAAGAGAACGGAGATTCAAAAAGGATACAAATCATTGTATCTCAAAAGATGTTGTTCAGTATGCGAAAGGCACTTTGTCATCTATTGCTTTAGAAGACCTTTCAGGAATCAGAGACAAAGTAACAGTTAGAAAGGCGCAGCGTGAAGAACATTCAAAGTGGGCATTTGGTGAGTTGAGTCAGTTTATCAAGTATAAAGCACAGTTAGCAGGAGTTCTTGTTTATCTGGTTGATCCAAGGAACACTTCAAGACAATGTTCTGAATGCGGATACATCGACAAGAAGAACAGGAAATCTCAATCAGAGTTTATCTGTTTGGAATGCGGACATACTGAAAATGCTGACATTAACGCTGCTAAAAATATTGCTCAAAGGGCTGCTGTCAATCAACCTATAGCACTCTGCTCTTCGGAGAGATTGAAGTGCAAGCCAATGACTTTAGTCGTTGGTTATTGACTCATAACTTGATTCTTTTCATTTATATACTGGTAAATGTGAATTGTTATCAATGGTCGCTAAAAAGACTGAAGAACCAGAAATTACCATGGAATCATTTGATAAAGAATATGTCATTATTGAAACTGCATATGACACTTATAAACTACGCCGACCAAAGGGGCCAAATGTAGGACGAACACACCTTCGACTGACACAGAAATGGGCACCAAAATTACAATTTAACGAAATCTATATCGAAAACCGTAAGAAAACACTCGATCAGTTAATCAAATCAGGCCTCACGATGGAGGAATCTGTTAAAATGCTCGCAGAATGTGGCCTCGTTGAGCCCGCAGATCCAGGTGAGATTGAACGCGAACAAGACAGACAAGAAAAGGCACAGGAAGAATGGTTTGACAAGGTACTCCCAGAAATCATTGTAGGCAAAACAGTTGACGACATCCCAAGTGAGGATTTTGGCCCAATTTTCATGGCAATGTATAACGGAATGAAGTTTAGACCCGATTACTTTCGTTTCGTATAAATTTGATGAACGCCTTCCAAATTTTGGAGTAAATTACAAGTATACCCAAGAAGGATGTGAGAACACTGATTACAACACTGAAATGGACTGGAACGACAAAGTTGCCATTTTGGGCTGGTATAATGGCGGTGGTGCTCACAAAATCTTCGAAGACCCAAATTGGAATGAACACTTTCTTTTTGATTTAAGAGTGGCTATCCATTTCTGGAATGAAATTTACGTACCAATAATCCGCGGTATCCCTAACCAACAGAAGTAACTCTCTACTAACAACCAAAAAATCACAACTTTTAAATACAAATAGGTGTAATTTTATTAGTGCCAACAAATAATGAAGAAGAAGATATCTTTCCTTTTTCTTTGTTATGCAGTTTTTGGGGAGACCTTCTTATTTTGCCTCAATTGCTTAATTAAATTAGTTTAAGTTAATTCAAATTTTGTTTACACACTTTTGCAACCAATAATGTGTATAATCACCACATTTTAACAACTTAAACCAATAAGGTAAGGCCCTAATAGAATTACACAATTGGTAACATCGACAATCAACGAAAACAAAGACGACATACTCTCCCAAGCGCAGCGCCAAAACCACCTAACAAAAAGAACAGGAAAAGGAAAATTGGCTAGATCTTCCTTTGTCCTTTTAACAATAGTGTGTAGATTCTTCTTGTTGTTGGGTGCACTAATAAAATTACACTTACTTATATATAAACTTAACGATTCTTATAAACATCTAAAAAGATATCCATTTGCCTGGAGTTGAACCTGCATATACGCCATATAGACTGCACTTTTACACAGTCGTGCTCTTCATGGTTACGAGGGTTTATAGTTTAAAGTGATTTCTCCTACCCACAAATCTACACTGCCTTCATATCCGGTTACCTAGGAACCGTTGTGTCTTTAGAGGCTCAAGACATAACCATGATAGGAATTGCACCTATATCTCTCTCAGTGAAACGAGAGCGAGATCCTGTTACTCTACTATGGTTACGTTCTCGGTTGTTGTCAAATCAGACCTCCGATTTCTGATATACAATTGTTTAAAGATTAATCATACCAACATCTCCGAGCAATATAACACGTCTATTATATCACTCGATAACCGGTGCAGGAATCGAACCTGCGATCCATGGAGGGATGACATTTCTGCCACGGTTTGCCCATTTCACCCAACCGGTTACTTACATTTTTTTCTGCCACAACCTAGGATAGCAGTCCTGTTATGTTCAGGATAACCGATGGCGGGATTCGAACCCGCAATCCCTTGGCGTTTTGCCTTTTAAACTTACATCGGTTACAGTTGCCCTGACTGATCAGATCAGAGTTTACAACCATTGATACCTCATCCCCGGTTTGACCCAGGGACGGGGCACACACATTTTGTAACATCACATATTGTTACATTACTATGTATGCTATAATTGTATATAAATATTTTTATTTGTACGTAATGAATAAGGTCACTTATTTTATAATATATAAATGTTATTGCTATTACTGTTTATATAGTGTAAATGCCAGTTTGTGGTGATAATGGATGTGTGATTGTGGATAAATTCAGACATTTTGAAATGGGTAAAGATTTAAAAGGGTGGGATAAACGAATTGCTAATAGCATTTTGGATAATAGAATCCATCAAAATCTTGAGACAGCAGCGGATTATAGGATTCATGCTGTAATGGACCATTTGCAAAATATTCAGAAAGGACATCCATATTATGGTGCGATGGTATCATATGGTAAAAACTATAGTCCATATGGTGCTTTAAGTTATACAAATACTGGAAAAACCACATTACATATGACTGATTTAGGATCGAACAAAAGAGGAGTTGGTTCTTTTTTATTCGATCAACTTGTTAAATATGGAAAATCAGCAGGATACAAAAAACTAACTTGGGACTCGTTAAATGATCCAAACACACTTAAATTCTATAATTCGCGTGGTACAATGAAATCAATTAGATCTTTATCATATGAAAGAATGCTTGCAAATGGAGGGCGATTACCGGGTTATAATGTAGGTGGTAAAGGAAATATAAGAGATATTCAATTGCCACGGTTATATCATCTTGATAAAGTTGGCATGATGGGTAGAATGGGTGTTTCACCCGATACATTTAACAAGTTCCTACAGAAATTCGCAGGCGCTACACAAGACACATCCAAAATGATGAGCACTCGCTATGGATATACATCATCACAACCTGTTATAACTAATAAAGAAGACATAAAAAAGATTAGAGAGGCCTTTTTAAAGCACCATACAACAGAAGCCCTTGATGAAGTGTGGCGATTGCGACAATATAATCAAAAAGATATTAAAGATGTAGGATATTATTCACGATTTATACAGGCTATTAAAAACCCTCGTATAGTAGAGGAAATGTTTCAAAGACATGGTGGATTTAGAGGACGTGATACTAGTGATCCTGTTTTTGGAAGGTTTTCAAATCGGGTTGGAGTTGTTCATTCTGCAGGGGCTAGTGCTCTTCGATTTATTGATGAGCAGCGAATTGTTGAGCGTGCAATGGCCGATTACCAAAAGCAAATTCAATCAAGTAGAATCCATGGTGGATCATCGTGGGGTAATATAGGACCAATGATGGGTCGTATAGGCAACATTGATAAATCCATGGGTAATAAATCTGCATGGAGTAAAATCGCTCCAATGCTAGGTAGATTTGGTGGTTTAGGCAGGAGTAGTAGTGGCAAAAATGCATGGTCATCTATGGCTCCTATGATGGGCAGATTTGGTGCATTAGGTAAAGGTCCATCGGGTGGATTATTATTACAAAATATATCTGGGATGTTGCCAAAATCAAGACCATCGTCTAAAGGTGGTGTAGATCCATCTGTATTATCATCTATGGGTTCGTCAAGAAGTTCACGACCTTACAATGTATTCGATAAGATAAAGTCATATATACCACGTGAAATAGCCCAATATTTAACAAAAGATAATTTAATTAATGCTGGGTTAGGTGCTGCAGGACTTGGTGGACTTGGATATATAGGTAACATTATAAGTCAAGTGCCAATGGTGTTTCCATTTGCGAAAGGCGGCGAAATGCCCGGATATGCTAGCGGGGGTGATTTTAAAAGGATTGCCGCAGATAGTATAATATTTAGGAAGAGATTGCAAGAAAGTGGAGCACAGTCACTTAAAATTTATCGGGGTGGTACTGGAAGCGGTAAAGGACAATTTTTTGCTGATAATCCAGAATTAGCAAGTTTATATGCACAGGGAAGGGGCAGGGGGCTTTATGAAGCAGAATTACCACTTGAAATGTTAGATCAACTTGATAAATGGAGAGTTGCTACTACAATTCCAGGACATTCAGGTGTTCTTAAAGTTCCAGAAAATATAGCAAGCATGATAAAGCCAGCATCTTTACCCGAAAATGCATTGCAATATGTATCAAGAAAGCAACCACGTAGTATTAAATTAGCAGGTGGTGGTAAAATCCTGGGCAGGGGTACTTCTATTAGTGATAGTATACCTGCTAGATTGTCTAGGGGCAGTTATGTGTTAGATAAGGATACTGTTCAGGCACTTGGTGAAAACTTTCTAACTGGTATTACCGGATCGGGTAGTTATAAGGGACTTGCTTCGGGTGGAATGGGTGCAAATGCACTTATATCAAATGGAGAATGGTTGCTTTCGCCCGAACAGACAAGCGCAATGGGTGGTCCGGATAAGTTAGATAAATTGAGATCGATGTCTAATGATAGGGTCTTATCACCAAGAGAACGGTCTAAACTTGCAAATGGAGGTAGACTCCCTGGATTTTATGAAGGTGGTAACTTTTCAATTGACGATTTAAAACGGCGTGTTACCACTGAACAAGGTTTAATTGAAGCATTAATTAGACAAGATATAAAAGGAGTTACCCAAGAGATAGATCCCGGAACTACCAGAATGTCATACAACCAGATGTTTGGCAGAGGGATGTTAACTGCTGGAACTAGCGGATTGCCACAACGAGGTAGTTCACGAATATCATATGCTGAAACTATTAATCAGCCAATGGCTAAATCTGATCTAACTAGATTCTTATTGAACACATTTAGTGGGGCTAAATTAGGTGCCATAGAACCAGGTAAAACACCTTATGAAATAGCAACTACGTTATCTGATGCAATATCAAAGCAATTTAAGAAAGGCATTACAATTGAAAAAATTGCTGATATGCGTGTTGGTTCTCAACTTACTGAACGTCTTCGTGGGAGAGAAGAGGGATATTTACAAGATCCTCACAATTATATAAGATTCATTGAAGAATCTTTAAAGCCAATGGCAATTGGTGAGATATCTGCAGGCAAAATACCAGATGTTAGATCAATCAGTAATTTTGAACAACAAGTTGCACAAACAACCAACGCATTAAGTGGCATACGTCCCGATTTAGTAGACTTTGGTACCAGATTAAATATATCAAGTAAGGAAGTTACTGGATTATATAGATCATTACAAGATGCTACAAAATATAACGCACTTCCAAATTTAAACCAGATGGAGCGTCAGATCCCACGTCAAGTATATCCAAGCCTTGGATTTATACCACAGCGGGAAACTGAACCTACTGGAAAGTATCTCGGAAATGTATTACCTACAGATAGACCTTCGTATCCATATCCAGAAGAAGCATTACGAAGTATTCGACCCGATATACTTGGTGGAATGGGGGGTGCTGGTGACTGGGATAAATATATAAAAGAGGCACAACAGTATCTTAATCTACCGGTGGATATTACTGCACCATATAATTTAATAGATCCGACCAAATCTTCTGTTAATTATCAAGCATCTATTGCTAATGTTAGTAAGATGCTATTCCCACGTGGTGGTGGCAGACAATATACCAGCGAGGCATTGTATGCTGGTATTGCTGGTAAAGATAATCTTGCAGGTATAAAAGATATTTTAAAACACAGTGGTAAATCTGGTGATGATTTACTCAATTTAATGCAAGATCCTGTTAGATTTATATCTGCTGACTTAAAGCGATATGTAACAGCAGGACTTGGGCAATTACATGGTAGAGAATTACTTGACTTCAAGAAAGTAGCAAATGTTGATGAAACTGGTGCATTAACGGGTGTTTTGCCTGAAATGCAGTCATCTTTGAGAGAATATGTAAGTATACTTAATGCAGGTTCAAAAGCAACGGATGAACAACGGGCTGCACTTACAAATTTAACCAAGGCATTTGATCTTGCAACACAAAATATAATAGAAGGTGCTTCAAAAAGTGAAACGTTTGTTAGAAACTTTAATGACCAGATTAATACTGAAAAAGCAATTGCAAAATATCCTGATGTTGTAAGAAGTCCTGGTGTAACCGAAGGCATAAGTAGGGATGTTGCCAGGGCAATGCCATATGATAAATATACTGGTATTGGAGGTCCAACTGGACTTGGCAATAGGATAACAGCATTTAGAAATAGAGTTGGTTCAAGATTTGGTGAAATATATGATGCATCGCGTGGTATTGGGGTAGAACGGACTCTCGACTTTGGAGGAACTTCAGTTGGTACATATCCTGATGTTACGAGGGTGCTATCTCCTGAAGAAGTTGCAGATCCACAGGCAATTGATCGAATTCGTGGTGAAGTAAAACAACGGTTTGCAAAGGTTACTGGCGGAGTAGAGGATGAATTAAAGACATTTACTGAACGTGCATTTGGTAAATTTATTGGGCGTGGAACTGCCAGAGAGATGGTAAGTGTAACGCCAGAAGCAGTATTCAATCCACAAACTAATGAGATTCTTGCAAAGTATAGTGTTAATTTAAAGTTACTAGAGGAACGTCTGAAGGGCGCTGGTATTAAAACAGAAGAATTAAATTCATTCATGGGCGAGTTTGCGAAACGGGCTGGAAAAGTAACCGGCACTCAAATGATGTTTACACAAACTCCTGGCACTATAGCAAAACAGCCCGAACGATTTGGTGTAATGGCAAACATGTCCAAATTTGGTAAGGATCTGTCATGGAGAGCAGCATCATTGTCAATGAGTTCAATGGGTGTTTACTTCTCACTTATGGGCATATTTATGGCCCTTACTGGTGCTATAACATCATTGACTACATCACTATCTGACTTAAATAATATATTTAAAAATGTAGGATATGTTAATGCATTTGCAAAAGGTGCTCGTAATGCTGCTGATATTCTTGGTGATTTTGGATTAACACAAAAAGATCTTGTCAAAGGATGGGAAAATGTAACGTATGCTCAATCTGCATTTAGCCTGTCAATGACATCACTTGCAGCAAGCATATTTAAAGACAAACAGTTCACTGATGGATTAGTTGGCTCGATTAGTGAGTTATTTAATCGCCTCGGTGAAAAAAGTGTAATGGATAGTTTTGTTAACTTCCTTACATCTGGCGCCAAAGTCTTACCTGAAGTCGTTGATGCTCTTCAGATGGTTACATACTTCCTTAATATTGCTGCAGAAAACCCGTGGTTAATACGTATTGCAACTCAAATGTATGGTATAACCTTGTTGTTACAACCACTCACATCTGGTATATCATTAGTTACATCCGGATTAGGTCAGATGGCAGGAATGGCAGGAAAAATCAAGGAGTTAAACCTTGCCATAAATGCACTTAATCTTGGAATGACAGGTGTTGCTATAAAAGCCGGTTTGTTATTAGTTACATGGGAGGCGATGGGTCAGGCATACCAGTTAATTTCAGGTCAGGAAGCACCGTGGTGGGCTAAACCAATTACATCTACTGTTCAGTTTGCAACTGGCACAAATCCAATTACCGGTGAGGCAATGTTTGCAGAAGGGGGTTTAATTACAGGCGCTGCAACGTCTGCCATAGATGATAAAACTATTCGTGTTGATGAAGGAGAATACGTAATTAATAAGAAGTCTGCCAATAAAATTGGACTTAAAACACTCAACCAACTTAACAAGTTTGCAAATGGGGGACCAACAGGTGGAATTTCATCTGGCGATAATATTGTAATTGGAAAAACAATTGCTAAATCTAACACCGATTATTTCAATAATAAATTTTTAGTTAAACAAGACGATACTTACAATGAAACAAGAATATCTGCCAAAGTATTAGGAGATGCTAAAGAATCTGATGGTATCGGCGTATATATACGAAATTGGAAAGATGCAGGGTGGGACAAAGCAGATACACAAGGCGGCCTTCCATTTGATATTGCTGCAGATTTTAATCCAATAGACTGGATAAACGTTCCAAGGCAGTTTAATTTTGGACCAGATACCAATTTAAATCCTAATGTTAATCCTAATGCAAACACAAATCAAAATATAGTTGATAATTTGAATAAAAATCTGAATAATAATTTAAATAATATTAATCAGAATCTAAATCAAAATATAAATGAAAATATAAATCAGAATACAAATATAAATACTAACTTATTTACAAAGTTACAGGACAAACTTAATATATTTACTAACTTTGTAAATAACATGCGTAAGGGTGGAATTGCAACAATCTCTAATGCAAATGACCCACGCGGAACTAATGTTGTATTTAATCTTGAAAAGATACTTGAAAATATCAAAAGTGTATCCAATGCAATAATTACAGGTAAACAATTTTCAGGATTGTCCGAAGAATTCAATAAACTTGGCGGATTTGCACAGTTAAAGGGCGATACAACATTAACCGGAATTGATAGACTTAAAAATTACTTTACTACAAAAGCAACTGAACCAAATCTTGAAAAGACAAGTAATATATATAGAATTTTAACAGGTGAACGGTATAAGACAGATTATACATATGATTTCAGAGAGCAGATAGTTCCGGATATTGCGCCTGGAAAGTATGGAACTGGTGCTGGAATTGATGTTCGTAATGTAGTTGCAGAAGCAATGCGATCCAATAATAGTTTAGATGCAATTTTTGCAGAATTGTTAAATACTGTTATTGGAAATTACGTAACTGGAAGAGGTATTACAGAGGCATCAAATGTAGCACTTAAATATCAGTCTACGGTTGGTGGAAAACTTGTTGGTGCCGGAACTACAGGTGTTATTGGTGGAATGCGTGCTGTCGCAGAAATATCTGACTTTTTAATGCCACTGGAAGCGGCTCTTGCTGATTTAGATTATCAAAAAGGAATGTCTACACAAGATATAATGAATAAGCGTTATATCACAAATATAGGCACTGGTGATATTGCTAGCACGTCTTATGCAAAAGGAACTGAATTTATTAAGTATCAAATGGGACTTGCTGAATTTAATAGAGCACTTGCTGAAGAAGCCCGGCTACGAAAAGAAGCAGCGTCAGGAAAAAATGTAGAAATAACAAATTTATCAGGGCTGTCTTTTAAAGATCAGCAAAAAGCCATAATGGAAGTTGGAGAACAACGATATAAAGAAGTATATGATAGATTGAGTGAACAAACGCTTCCATATAAAACTACTGGAATTGGATTAAGTGGTGTAGGATTACCACAGACACAATTAGCAGGAACGGGACTTCAATATGGAAAGAACCTGTTATATGGAACTGGTATGGCATTACCTGGAGGCGGTGAATACATTGTTAAAACATTAACCCAAATATCAGATGCTATAGTAAATCTTGGAAAGGTAGCAATCACCAATCCGGCAAAAGCAATACATGATGTAAATGAGGCATTGTGGAATCTCGGAAATCCAGCAAAACTTGCATCTCCTATATTCGGTGCAACAGATTTATTAAGTGGAAATGGGATTATACCTTCAGCAAGTGCTTCAAAAACAGAGAATTCATTTGATGCTTTAAATAAAAATGTGGATACTTCTTCATGGCAGTTTGTTGAAGTGTCAAAGAAATTACAGGAAACATCTAATAATATTGATACTGCTAATATGAAATTTATAGGGATGTCATCTAACCTTGGATTGGATAAAGATGTAATGCCAAATGTGTTAAATTTAAACGACACTGGTATTGATATTGTAGATGATTATATACAACAGCGTGAACTGCAGCAAAGTATTTACAATCAACCAACGTTGCTTAAAAATGGCATGCCAAATATGGAGGGCGATTGGTGGACCCAAGGTCAAACCGGGAATATAAAATATTATGAAGATCCAAATGGAAATAAGTACGCATTTGGAGCAAATGATGCAGCATCTGATAACATTCCAGCAGTAACTACTAATGAAACCCTCAAGCAGCAACTGCAGCAAGCACAGCCACAATCAATGAATATTAATGTGATCGTGGATGTGAGGGGCGATGATAGTAATACTATTGTAAGCAGGGTTAAATCTGAAATTGAAAATACAATAGATTCAGTGGTAAGGAGTGCAATGAAAAGTTCACAACCCTCAATTAATAAAATGTGAAATTACATATTGAACTTGTAAGTAATTTACATCTCTTTTTATAGGGTAAAACTTTATTAATCTAATAATTATGGCACTTCAATTTACCGAATATTTTTTGTATATCACAATGGCGTCACCCGAATTAGGTAATAAAAGATATGGTGTTGAAGCAGGGGCATCTCATACAATTAATGCATTTACTGTGCAGGATAGAAGAGAAGCAGCAGTTGAATCATATGTAACCGGACAATCATCTACCCCAATGAGCCATACAATGGGTAGAATGCTTGATGGTGTTACTATTGAATTTCCAATCAAAAATTTAACTGAAAAACTTGCCGAATTAAGTGCATATAGAGTTGTAAATGTACCAAAAAATATATTTATGTGTAGTTCTGTGTTAACTGTTACTGGTAACGATAACTATAAGGAATTTCCAAGTGGATCGAAGTGGTATGTTGAAAGTTTTAGTATAAAGCGTAATGCACAGCGAAAATTGAGAATTGGTTCATTATCATTAAAACGTTGGTATGGAGATTTGCCAACATAATGGAGATAAAACGTATGAATACCATAATTAATCAATCGACCAGTAATATTACAATTAATCGGTGTTATCTTATAGTATAATGGGGTTATAAATGCAAAACAAGGCTGTGCAATTTAGAGTGCTACAAGAATCTCAAAAATCAGATGGCACATCATCGTGGATTGCAATTCATACGCTAACACCATGTCAATTAATAGATTTAAATATAACTACTACAGCAGCATTTGAAAAAGTAGAAGTATCTGCTACTCCAAGCATCATTCCAATGGGAATTAAAAGTTGCATATGTAAAATCGTTGGTAAATTTGAAAATAATATGATTTTGGATTGTGTTAATGGCACAGTTATAAACACTGAAGTTACCAATGAAGATATTTTAAATGTAACTGCCCCTGACAGCACAAACAGACTCGCATTAAAAGTTGTAGATGGATTATCTGATTATCCCGAACTTGATGGGATATGGTCTATAAAATCATTTGTATGGGATAGAAGTGCCAAAGAATTAGGTAGATATGGATTTACAGCCGAATTATCTTATTACTGGTCAAATCCGGCAGAAGTCCAGTTTTATGCAGGTGATACTGCAAACAAAGCAAGAGAAGCCGCTAACTTTGAAGTAATTGTAAATGGATCTCATAAATATAGTATATATGCAACAAAAATTCATGAAAGTTTAAATGATATTAACACTGCCAGATTTTCAATAGCAAATTCAACAAATCTAATTGAAAAAGATGACACTGTTAAAATTTATAGGAAAAATGCATATGATGTTATAGCATTCAATGGTTATGTTATCAATGTAATAAATAACAAGGACAATACGTTTACCTATGAATGTAAAGAGTTAGGTAACTTGCTCTATGAAATGCCTATCATAAAATCAACAGGTGGTATATTCAAGTCAAGAATTGTTATTCATAATCCAACAGATCCATATGGCAATTTGACAATTCAAGACTTTGTAAATGCAATGATGAGTTTTTATACACATCATCCAAATGTAACATATACACCGGGTAGTGGTATTTGTAGAGCAGGAAATTTATCAACATCTCGAACTATACCTGGTAAAGATAATACATATTTACCAGCAACTGTTATATCTGGAAAATCAATTGGAAAAGCACTTAACGATTTTCTTGAAAACACATGTGGATTTAGTGTATGGTATAATAGAAACACAGGTGCTGTAGAATATGGATTCATACGTGATGCAATAACATTGAATATTACCAGTGAATATATAATGTCCACTGAAAAGTTGGAAGACGAAAATGCAATTCCATATAAACCTTATGTGGTTGAAGTATGGAATGCTGATGCTTCTGGAAAAGGTTATTATCCCAAATCCGGACTTACTGAAGGCACATTTAATATAATGAGGTTTAAATTATCTTCTAATAACTTTTCAGGGACACTTGATGCATTTGCAAAGCGTATATATACCGATGCTCAATTAAATACAGATATTTTTAGAGTCACATTTCCACCAGGAACAGTCAGATTTAAAGAAGGTGATTATTTCAAAGGTCTTGGTGATCAAACAATTACATATCCAATGGAATACAAAACTGGAAACGATGCAAATCCACTTGAAACACCGGGAGATTCTGTATGGCGTATAACCGATGTCATAATTACTGAAAATTCAACCGAAGTAATTGTAGGGCCATCATATTACAGCATTTTTGACATATATCATACATCATTATCTACAATAGATGGAGTGCCTACCACAACAGAAACAATTACTGAAAAAACCGGAACGTTCGTAACACAGGGATAATCCATGGTCAGCGTGTTAATTATATATTTAAACTATACAGTTAATAATGTGATTAATCATGATTAATATA
>CAZCND010000008.1:13718-35176 GCA_964500195.1 uncultured Candidatus Saccharibacteria bacterium
TTAATTATATATTTAAACTATACAGTTAATAATGTGATTAATCATGATTAATATACAAATTATATATTTAAACTACGCGGATGCTAATGGAGGTAATTATGGCACCTAATATATCAATTACTCTAACTAAAAATGGACTTACAGTCAACGGGACAATTACATCAGATGTTCCTATTTATACTGTTGAGTGGACAAGTGATGATTTTAATCATGCTGTTGGTACGTCAATTACATTTACATATAAATCTTACGGTACAAAGTCAATTCTTATAACATATAAAGATGGATCACAGACAACATATGGAACTACACGGACAATAACCCTTACAGATCCAATTGATAATCCAGATGTAGAAGATGTCACACTCGATGTATTTGCAGATAAACCGGTTTATATTCAACCTGAATGCACTGGAGACATTAGAATAACCGCAAATATTGAAAAGTTATCAAATGTAATAGAATATACACCAGATAATAAAGTAAGCGCATGGACAGCATCAATAAACTTTGCAAATGTAGACAATCTCACAACTGGGTTAGAATTTGTAGCAGGTGAAACAAAAGATTTTTATGTAGATGCAGCATCACATGAAGGTCATCCATCTGATGATTGGATCGTAGTAGATGATATGAAAATTGAAAATCTTAAATATATACCTGCATTTTATAATTCGGGGAATGTTACAACTGAAATTAGGTTACTTTCATCAGATGATATAAATTCTAACTTTGATGTAAGTTGTAACATGTATATTCAATTTCCAGATTATCCCGACTGGTATGAAGGTACACTTACATATAATAGTGTAATTACAAATAATTTAATTTCAAGTGATAACTCTGAAACACTAATACCGTCTGCAGGTGTAGGTGCATCAAATATCATTAATTTTACTATAAATACATTTCCTGGAATGCCACCGGTTGAATTAAAAGATGCAATTGATTATAATAAAGATGATGTTGCTACACAAACTGCAATAGAACGCGCATGTCTATCCACGCCTCAATTTTGGTTTGAAATTACCAATAATTTAGAATCTTCAGTTTATATTGGAAATATATCGATTAGATTTGCATTTTATTATAATGAAAATGGATTATTAATGAATGCAAGAACCGAAGGTGCAAAATCACAAGAATCGTATCAATTGTTTACATTACCAAAAGGCGCTGAAACAACCAGATTATCAGGACTAAACTTTCCATTGTTTGGTGTTATAGATGGATTTAAACTTGGAGAAGTTGTAAAAGTATTTGGTTATTATGCTAGATGGGATAGTAACAATGAAGTATATATTCCAACATGCTTAACATTGTATCCTATAGAATCATCTGCAAGTTCAGATCATCCTGCAGTGTTATATAAATCTTATTTAGATGTAAGTGAAGCGCCTTTACATGGCATTGCACAATATGACTTTGAACGATTGGCCTATAAAGGTACGTCTCAAGACGATTACTGTAAAGTGCTGACACCTCAACTACTAGCATCAGAAGATCATTGGCGTAGTATTAATGTAAAATGTAAAGATGCAAGCGGAACGTATGGGGCAAGTTGTGATGCATCTGATACAGTATTTGAAATTAACACATCACCAAATTCATCTATAGATGAAGAAATAACAGAAGAAGATCTTACAACATATATAGATGCGCTATATTTCTTTGGGATTGAAAAAGACTTTGCATTAACAGTAGATGTAAACAGGGCTGAAATAGACAATGTATTTAGAGAACGATTGTATACTACTTATAAAGATGCACCACTGTTACAATCTACATTCGGAGAACCGCTCAATTTTGTATACTTTACTATCAATGAATATGGAAAATACTTTCCTATAGAACATGGTAAAACACTTGAATTTAGTGACAATCTTGTCCATGCACCAACAGATGGCGTAAAATCAAGTGATATATTTATTTATAGCAACACTACACCCAATGTATTCGGAATACAAAACCCCAAAAAAAACAAATATAGGGTCAAATTTGCATTCTCATATGATGTATATCAGGATTGCTATGTAATACGCCCTAGTGATTTTGGAGCAGAATAATATATACATTATGCAATGTAAATGTAGTAACTATAATACATTTTCTTTTTATATGGTTAAACTTATATACATTTGCAACTATGCAGATGAAGCAATTTACTCTCCAAAATAAACCCGAAGTTGCCACATTTTCAGATATATTTGAGTTATATAGAATAGATAAACATGGAAGATGGGAATTAGAGATTGAGACAAATAACAATCCTACTACATTTCAAAAGATATTATGCAAATTAGGCATTAAGAATTATGCTGGTGATGCATTAATGAATTATGCATTGTCAGATCTTGCAACTTACTTATCAACTAAATACCTATATTGTTCTGTAGGGACCGATGGAACAGACAGTAACACTTATACATATACTGATCTGAAATCACCTGTAATGTCAAGAGTTGCATCTACAAATACAGTAGCAACTACCTATACAACCAATGATACTGCTGTTTATACTTCTGTTTTTACGTCCGATGGAGATTATACATTGCAAGAGGCAGGACTTCATACAACACTCACAAGTGGTAATATGGGAGCACGTCAGACATATTATAACTGGGATGTAGAAACTGCTGAAAATTTTGGTATAATTTGGAAAATAATTAATAATCGTGGAGTATAATCATGACCCGTGGAGATATTGTATCTGTTCATAGTAGTGTATCAAATAATACCTATTTATCAGTTCAACCAAGTGGCACCATAGAATGGGGTATACAAAATTTTTATGCAGATGAAGCAACGTCATGGCAATTATTTAGGACAGATGGTAATAATGAAATATTGATTCGCAATGTAACGGGTGTATTGCAATTACCACAACCATTTAATGCAACGAATTCAATTTACTTCCGTATGAAAAATGTATCTGGATCTGCTGCATACATGGGCTACGATGGAAAAATATCAAAAGAGTAAATAATAATTAAATTATAAATAGGAGATTCTATGATTATAACGCCATATCCAATATATCCAGATGAAGTAGCCAATTTTACATTGTATGATCCGATTATACCAAAAGGAACAATTGCAGTAAATACTGATGAAGGAGATGGACGCGCTAAAATAGGAGATGGTGTTAATAACTGGTCAGATTTGCCATATATTGGTGGTAGCACTATTGGTGTTGTTCCCGTTCCCACAAACATGCCAGTTAATAATGAAATGTTAAGATACTCTGATCTCGCATCATCATTTGTTTATACGCTGCAAGGAATGGTTGATACCCAAACAAATTGGGAGACTAATAACGATGTATTTCCATCTTTTTGTATTCTTATTGAAACTGATGATATAACCGATGAAGTAACAGGACGTGTTAAGTTTTCAGATGGAGTTACCACACAAGATCAGATACCTTGGATATGGTTCAACTATGATGACTGGCCCACCGGATATGGAATATATTATAATGGTACAACTATAGATTATAAACAATTTCAAGAGTATAATGTACTTCCGTTTGCAACTGCTCCAATAGGTAAATATCTAAAAGATGATGGTACGTGGGACACTCCTGTTATAACTGATTATACATTTGAGTCAATTGAGGCAGACTATGCATCATTTGGAACTGTTTATATAGGTGATTTTCCATCTGAAACAACCACGGTTACACTTACATCTGATGGTACAGACTTATTCATCGATGGAAATAAAACATGGACTCAATACAATGATGGCGATGGCTCTGGACTAGATGCCGATACATTAGATGGTATGCACTCCACGGCATTTCCAACAACTCCTGCAACTGGTGTGGCTGGTAACTTCGTGGCATTCGGAGCATCACCCAATATACTAATTGATAGTGAAATCGATCCAGCGACTTTAGCAACTACAACTTATGTTGATGATAAGTTTCCAATAGCACCACCTATCACAGTAATAGGTAATATTGTAACATTTAATTCAACTAATGGATTGGAACTTACTGATAGTGGCATTGCATTTCCCCCATTATCTGGTAATGAATTAAAATATCTTCGTGTAAATTCATACGGTGAAGCATTAGAATTTGCTACTATCAGTTTAGGTTCTGGCGATGTTACAGGACCAGAAGGTGCAACTAACGGAAACTTTCCATTATTAGATGCAAGTGGTAAAATACTATCCGATAGTACATATTCACCCAATGATTTTGCTACATCAGATCACATTCATACAACAGCAAGCGAGATGGCAAGTGGATTCTTACCAATACTTGAAAATACTACTAGTAAATATTTACGTGACGATGGAACATGGCAACCCGTAAGCGGGAGTGGTTTAGGTGATGTAACCGGTCCTGCAACGTCAATACTTGGTGATCTTGTAGTATTTAACTCAACTGATGGTAAAAGCATTTCTGATAGTGGTTATAATGTAAATGACTTTGCAACAACCGGTGACATAACAAATCTAGTTACTGAAGACGATGCGCTTGCATATTCATTTGTATTTGGGGGCTAGGATACCATGATAAAACCAAATATATTATACAAGGAGATTTAAACTATGGCAAAAACATTAAATGGAGAATACTTTACTCTTACATCAAGCGAGTCAGATATTTATACAGCATCAAGTAACACAATGACATTACTGGTTCAGGCTGTAAATACAACGGCTGGTGCAGTGACCTGTGAATTATGGATGACTGATGGAAGCAATACTCACGTAGCGTGTTTGCTCCCAAACCAAAGCATTGCTGCATATAATGGAGTATCAGACACATCAAAACATTTCATCCCCACCGGATATAAAATCAGAGGGCTTGCAAGTGCAGGATCATCAATCTATGTAGAAATTACAGTATTCGAAGGGTGGTAGTAATCTATGGCAATATTTAAAGCGCCAGTCGGTATAATATCAGATATCAATGTTGTTAGTGGGAATGATCGTTCTTCTTTAACTTCAAAATCATTTAAATTTATGGATGGAAATACCACACTTTCTGAATACGCAATAAATCTTACAAACAGAGTATTAACATTCATAGATGATACTACTATATATAATTCATTAAAACTTGAAAGTGGACTCAACACAGTTGGAGCAGATAATAAATACTCTGCAGTATATTTAGCATCTGGAAATAATGTTGGAATCTGCATTGTTACAGGTGATGTTGATGGACCAATCATTGAAATGTTTGATGCGTCCAATTATCTATCAATTGTTCCAAATGGAATAGAAATAAATTCACATCACATTCCCGTATACTATGGTTCTCTTGCATCTGCTCCAACTGGAATATCTGAAGGCGATGAATACTACAGTACGAGTGATTCAAAATTTTACAAATACAATGGAACTATTTGGGTTGCTCTCAATTAAAAACCTTTTTATATTATTAACCCTCATTTTTATACAATTCATGACATTATATGGAGCACTATTTTGACAGTTACAGGCAATGCACAACGTCGCTATGGAACATTAAATATTATGAACGGCGATGGAATGCTTATCAGTCTAGGAAGCGATTATTTTGTGAGATATTTTGATGTATCTACGCGTACAATGGTAAAATCTGCTGGTATAGAACAGACATCGTATGTATCATATGATAGAATTCCTGATATATGTGCAACGCTAATGCATCTTTTTCTATTTGAGGAAAGTGGAAATGTTTATAGACAATTACATAGTAAAATAGAAACTGGTGTTATTATGGATCATATCTGGACATTGCCATATGTATCTTCAAGTAACTTTGATGTTGGGCCTATGTCTAGGTCCATGCATGTTGGACCAGATAATAATATATATTTGGGATCTTATATTCGTAATAATTTATCAAATGAACAAACAAATTATATCTACGTTTTTAACCAATTTGGTATTGATATTCGATCATTTATAATAAAACCATCTGACGGTTATTTACAATATTATACATCTACGCAATCTCCTATAATATGCATAGTCGGGGAATATATTTACAATATATATAGACCTTCGTATAGCGGAAGCGATATCATATATCCACATAAATATGTATATTTTCAGAAATTTACATTACTTGGAGAATTAGTAATGAGTAAAACATATGAGGAGTTTTATAGTATTTCTGATCCTATCCCTCCAAGATATGGGCTCTATTTAATATATAACAAAATAATTAATTGTTTATATGAATGTGTAGGTGGTTACGGCTATGATGAATTAGCAAAATGGTCATTAGATGGAGAGTTTATGGGATACTATCCAATGAATGTGGGAGAACTTGGTACGCACTTGGGTGGGTGTAGTGATAATCAAAACAAATTTATATATATATACCATCGTGAACCATTACAATATATTGGAGAATATAACGGTTTACTTAATCTTTTGAATACTATTCCAACTCCAGAACGATACGGTACAGCCGCTTTAACTTATATTCAACCAACATTTGATCCAAATCTTATTGACTACACCACAAAAGTATGTGCAAATAAATCTATGGAGTTGTCTTTTACTCTTTCAGTAACATTACTGAATCAGTTAAAAGGTAGATATGTACAATTATCAAACCAGAACTTTTCATATGGTGGAAAATATAACGCGCGGATCAAATCAGGAAGTATATCAGACAACTATCTAGAATTTGATAATATTGAATTCATAGGTATATCAGGTGACGAAAATTCAGATAGAACATGTTATTGTCCACTCGTAGAAACATTAGTTGGTGTATACTCCCACTCCTCATCAAACATGATACAAAAGAAAATAGATGGATATATTGGCCCTCCGTTTGGAACTGATGCATACATTAGTGCAAATATAACCGCATCTATCACACTTATAGAAGGAGTGACTAATGAAACACCTCCCATATTAACTATCTTCATAGGATCTAGAATTACTGTTGGACCTGGTAATTATAGGTATTACCCGATTGGTCAATCATATATCCAAGTAGGAGAGGGCGGTACATTTCAATCACAATTTACTCGTATATATCTAACAACATTGATATCAAAACAGCCTCTATATCTATGGGCAACAATGATGGAAACTGCATATGGTTCAAGGTATTCAATAAATATAGAGTTTTCAAATATGCAAGTATTAGATTGTCAAGGGAATCCATATATCGCAGAAAACATATTACCATTTAATCATTATACATGTGATATAAAATTTCTATAATACATTTTTTATTTTGCAATCTTGTGAATTAAAACTTTACAAAATATATTATATTTATATATAATAAACATTATTAAAATACCCATGCTTGATGGATGGTCTAATTACAGATTATTAAAACTATATAGTAATATATTATTAATTAACTATCCTATAAAAGTTGTAATACATAGATCAACTGGGACAGACTCGGACGACGATATCTATATCGGTACAAAATGTAAATCAGACTATAGTGATATCAGATTTACATCAATATCAGATGTAGTATATTCTCATTGGATAGAATTCGCGACCCCCGAAAGCGCTATAATATGGGTAAAGTTACCAAAAATAAAAGGAGATGGTATAACTGATATATATTTACAGTATGGTAATATATCAGCAGTAGACACAAGTAATGGTTCAGACACGTTTCCATTATTTTTTGATGATTTCTCTAGCAGTTCTCTTGATACAAGTAAATGGACAGGAACCGGAGATATATCAATAGCAAATGGATTATTATCAATTACATCTAATACATATTCAACTCAACAAGGTATTACATCAAAATCTTCATTTTCACAAGGATATACAGTCACCACTAAAATAAAAGTAAATAGACATGATAATATAAATGCGTGGTTTTATACCGGTTTTCAATCGGGATCGTATACTAAAATATCGATATACAATTCTAGAACCGATATATCAAACTATGTAAGTGGCACCGGAACGTATAGTGCAACGATTTCAAACACTCAATTAACTGAAGAATGGCATACGTTAGAGTTAAAGAGACCAAAAACAACGTCATCTATCGGAACAATAGATTATATAGAATCTAATTCACTTACATCGTCAATACCAACAACTGCACTTCCTATTATTATAAATTGTTATACATCAACATCTGGAAATCATGGTAATCTAGAAATAGATTATATATTCATACGAGAATATGTAGAAATAGAGCCAATAAAAGTTCATATTTATAACCCATCTGCATATTCATATCGAAAACACTGCATAATAAGTAGTGACGCGACGGCGTTAGATGATCATCAAATAAAGATTATTATATATTATGATGCAGGCGTAACAGTTGATAATCAAATATATTTAGGTAGCCAAATCTTTGGTGCACGATGTAATCCTGACTTTTCAGATATACAATTTACAAATAAAGACGGTATTATTTTACCATATTGGATAGAATCATATACTACTGGTATATCTGCAATAGTATGGGTAAAAGTTGATACAATAAATACTACCTCCGAGTTATATATATATTATGGAAACCCAAATGCAGTTGGATTATCTGATGGAGAGAATACATTTATATTTTTCGATAATTTTAATGCAGGATCATTAGATACTACAAAATGGACATACGGGCTTACCCCGACGATATCATATGGCATATTAACGTTAAATCAATACAATGAATATATACAATCTATAAATACATTTGGTATAGATACTATATTTAGGTCACGTTTATCATCAACTGCCGTGCTTTATGCATATTTTGGTTATAGTGGGGGCACGTCATCACTTGTTGCACCATATACAACATTTAGAACGGGTTCTTCATCAACTACCAATAATTGTATCTCGTATGTTTCATCATCGTTATCTAATACATTTTCCCCAATAGCAAATGGAACATATAAAATATATGAAATCACGCGAAACTCTGGTATATCTAATATTTTTAATGTTAACGATTCTGTTGTAGTTACTCATTCATCTCAAGTATCATCAAACTCAATACCCATACATATTTTTAGTGCCACAAATGGGCCAGTAATAAATATAGATTGGGTATCTATACGAAGTTACACAGATCAAGAGATTATTTATAATGAATGGTCTGAAGAAGAACGTAATGTATTATATGACTTATATATTGAAATAATACCAACATCCGGTATTGATCCACTTACTATTACATTTAACATATTCGCGACCAAATCCGCTCTAAACAACTTTATCTTAAATTTTGGAGATGGGCAAACATACACTGCAAACATTGTTACACGGGTTACTATATCTCATACTTATGATACACCTGGAACTTATACAGTATGGGCTGAAGGATACAATGATTTTGCAACACATGTATTCTATGAAATTCCATATGGAGTAACTGCAAGTTCACAAGTAGTTACAACTTCATTTACATATAATCAAAGTAATAATGTGGTTCAGTTTACTGATACTTCAACGGGTAGTGTTAATGAATGGTATTGGACATTTGGTGATGGCTCATACTCTTACGAACAAAATCCACATCATACGTATACATCAATTGGAACTTATACGGTTACATTATATAGTTCAAACCAATACCAATATGGATTATATTCTATTGAAATACCAGTGAGCACTTTTACTTATGTTTATCCTCCCGTTCCAAATTTTAAACCTGCATGTTTAAATGTAATAACAGATGATCTGCCATGTAGCGTTCAATTTACAGATCTATCATTTCCAACTACGGGATGTACATATTATTGGACATTTGGTGATACATCTACATCAACAAGTCAAAATCCACTACATTCATATGCATCACTTGGTGTCTATGATGTATCATTAACAGTTACAAATGACTATGGTTCATCAACTATAACATATGAAGATTGTATCAAAATTCACAATGAAGCAAAAATATTCAAAGAAAATCTTACATATAACGATGAATTTAGCACATTTGGTATAATGTTATTTATAGAAACTCCAACATATAGTGATATCTTTATAAAAGCGAAAGTATTTACAGATAACTGTTACTATACACAAGGTGAATTTCCAAGTGATCCGGGTATCGATGAATACTGCAATCTATCATTTTACACAAATATAAACGAGTATTGTGAAACACTATTCGACAATGTAACAGATTATTTAAAGCGCACTGTAATAGATCCTGTCATGTCTGTATTGGGATTCCAAAAATTAAAAATGAAAGAGTTTACTGAAACAGTATATTACGATGATGTTTTATCATTAGAGCCACCCACCTAATCATCATTTATCTACTATTTTACTTCTTTTTATATATTGTAAATCTATCTAATATATCTATGAACTCGTTCATTCGTTCAATCGAGGTGACATTCTAATGGCAAATGGTATGAATGTTAACCTACAAAGCAAATATCAGGCGAGTCTTACACTTTTCAATGAAAGTGTTACCGCCGACACCGATATTTTAACAAATGACATTGAGGTTGGTGATGAATCAGGACAGTTTGATTTTACCAAGGGAATGTCAGTTACATTTGAAGGAGCGTTTGAAGCCGTTGGTAATCTCTATTTTGTTGTAAAAAACGCAGCATTAGAAGAAGCAGTAATCGCAACCAATGGTGGATATGATTCATCAAATGAAAATGCAGGATTTACCTTCAACTTTACGCTACCAATTGGATATTCATTAAACATACGATATACTGCTACTACCACATTAAACTGGCTTACAATTACAGTTCACGGTGGCAAAATTTAAGAGGTAGTATAAAAATGGTTGGATATCCAATTCAAGGAACATCTGCAGCAGGAGGTGCAAGTGGTGCTATTGTTGTAGCAGAAGATCATTATTTTGCAAACTCTGCTGCAAGAGATGCATATTTTGCTTCACATCCAGACGAATTAGTTGATAAAGTATACATTTATATAAGTGACACAACCACACTAGAACAATATAGATTATCAACTACATCATGGATCGATATGGATCCTGTAATCAAGGGCGAGAAAGGAGATACAGGTGCTACTGGAGCAACTGGTCCACAAGGTATTCAAGGTGAACAAGGCCTTCAGGGTATTCAGGGTATTCAAGGTATACAAGGGCCAATTGGACCGGCAGGCACATATACAGCAGGGAATGGTATAGACATCGTTAGTGATACAATATCAGTCGACTTTATCGATGAGTCTGGAATTGTATTTGCAACCCATCTTCCAAGTAGCATTACAGGCGCAGTATCATATCAAGGAACATTTTTAGCATCACTTGGAGAAGCACCTACACCAGCAGCACAAGGCTACTACTATGTATCTGAAGATGTGGGTACAATTGACACCACTGCGTTTTCAACAGGAGATTGGTTAGTTTACACAAATGAAACCAATTGGAACAAAATTGGAAATTCATCATCATCTATTACATGGGCAAACATAAGTGATAAACCATCTACATTTACACCTACATCTCATGGCAACGAATCCCATAGTTCAACATTTATAACATCAAGTGGTGTTACTTATGATGCTTTAAACGCAAATGGAGACGTAGGATCTAATGCGGGACAAGTTGCAGATGGGCAACATGCACATAATGGTGTTTATCAACCACTAGATTCAGATCTAACTGCAATAGCAGCATTAACTTCAAATGGATTTATAAAACGCACCGGATCTGGAACCGCCGCAATTGACACCAATACATATGTAACTACTACAGGAACTGCTGCAGATTCAACTCTGTGGGATTCATTAGCACTTCCATCATTGTCTGGCAATGCCCTTAAGTATTTACGCTTAAATTCTGGTGAAACTGAATTTGAATTTGCAACAGTAGAACCGGGGGCATCATCATTTACATCCCTTACAGATACTCCTGCAAACTACACAGACGCATCATTAAAATATGTTAGAGTTAATGAAGCGAGTAATGCATTAGAATTTGCAACTGTATCTGGTGGAACTTGGGGTAGCATTACTGGAACCCTTGCAAACCAAAGTGATCTTCAAGCAGTATTAGATTTAAAACTTGAGGCAAGTGATCTTGCTGATGTTGGCTATTCATCGTTTGCAACAACTGCGACGCTCCCCCCAAACCCATCGGTTGGTGAAATATTTGAATTCATAGGAACTGGTGCAAATTGGACGTTAACGGCTAATACTGGGCAATATATCAGAATGCTATCAGTTGTAAGTGCTGCAGCAGGAACTGTCGCATCAACTAGTGAATACGATTGTGTATGTTTGATCTACATTGGATCAAATGTATGGTTGGTTAAAAGTGCAATGGGAATTTTAGAGGTGACATAATATGACACAAAATACAAGCGTTGGATATATACCTGTCCCAACAACCCGAACTGTCAATTCAAAAGCCCTGTCATCTGACATCTCGCTCACTGCGAGTGATGTTGGGGCACAACCAGCAGACGCCACGCTCACCGCTCTGGCTGGGGTGACAAGTGACGCAAACAAACTCCCATATTTTACTGGAGAGGATCAGGCAGGAGTCACTGATATTACTGCATTTGCCCGGACTATACTTGACGATACAGACGCAGCAACCGTCCGGGGCACAATCGGATCACAGCAAGCGACAAACGATTTGACGGCTGAAACAATCATCGCAGAAGACGATTTTCTACCCATTTTTGACATATCCGCTGCAGCACACCGGAAAATACCTCGATCGCACTTTTTGAAAGGTGTTCCTAGAATAAATGATATTATTGGCGTGAAATGGAATTCAGCCAGCAGTTCCCCAACGCTTACCCGAGTAGATGAAGATCTGCAGGAAATTACATCTCCGTACCTAGGTGGTTGGACCAAATTTTTTGATAGCCATGCGATTTGGGGTCAGATGTGGCGGTGTCAACTATCTGCTGCGGGTGTACCAACGTTCGGCACAAATCCGCGAGGTGATGGGCTTACATTGACATCTGATTATATCATGACCCGGGTACCGAGAGTTTACGACAAATTCGTGTTCGATGACGGAGATTGGTATTGGCTCGTTTCCCCGGAGCCGTCGAGCGGGTTTAGTTTACAACCGACATTCAATCAGCGGGGGCATTCCGCATCACCAGCAAAACAGATCTATGTCGGATCATACAACGCTCACGACGCAGGATCGTCCAAACTCGGGAGCAAATCAGGCACTACCCCTCTAACAAATCAAACAATAGCGACATTTGAGTCCTGTGGAAACAATATCGGGGCCGGATGGGGTCTGATGAATTTCCATACGTTATGCCTGTTGCAAATGCTGTTTTATATCGAGTATGCCAGTTTTGACAGTCAAAGCAAAGTCGGTCCGGGATATACGAATCAAGCGAACACAGAGCCGCTAGCATCTGGGTCTGCTGCTGCATTTGAGCGACCAAATGGTACAAGTGTAGGTACAACCGACGTTCAGGCGGTATCATGGAGAGGGATAGAAAACCTGTGGGGGAACATCTGGCAATTGATACCTGGCTACAATACTACTGATACCAGTCATCGAATCCTCAACCGGGACGGAACCGGCACCATTGCAGATGTCATGGCATCCGGATCCTATGAGGAAATTTTAGACCCAATCCCCCTGAACGGCACTACCCGTGTTTCCGGGACCGATGCAGGGACATATTGTCATGGGTATGTGTCAGCATTTGACCGAGATTCGAGCAACATACTCGGGCCTATGTTTATTCCAGGAGCACTTCTTGGTGCATCAGATCAATATCTAACCGATTACTTCTATTCGCATCAGTCTGGCATCAGCCAGACGGGTGTTCTGCTGGCCGGGGGTTATTGGAATCCTGGCCTGAAAGCGGGGGTCGGGTATCGGAATCCGAATTACGGCCCTTCGGTTGTCAATGCGAATATTGGCGGGCGCCTAGAATATATTGGGTGATGTCATGGCAGAATCAAATATACAACCAAATACAATCATACCGGATTTTGGGACACTGAAGAACGGAAAATTAGATATCATTGTCAACTGGGACATTTCCAACGAGACGAAGACAGACGATATGGGGAATAATTATGTCTCCTGGTCCTATGAGTCAGTCAGGATAAATTGGATTTTGCCTGCGGTGTATGAGTCAGAAGCGGCTATACAGTCGTATCTGGATGCGAATTATTCAACCGGTGAGAACATTCTCGGGTGGGCGCAGGCAAGCAAAATATCAGCCATAGGAACCTGACCAGATTTTATCAAGTTCCTCAAAAAAGGTTAGACAAATGATATATAAAAATAAACAGAGTGACACTAAATGGCATTAAAAGGAACTGGACAATTTGCACAATTTGCAACTATATATACTGGAAGTTCACTAGATATACACAACACCTCATCTACTAGTGAATTTTCCACTGGAGATGAAATATTAATTTATGATTCCAGTTTAGGTGAAAATCGTAAAATACTTCGTGGTAATTTCTTTAATGGGCTTGAGGGAGAATATATTAGTATTCATGGAACAGTTGAAGAGACAACTCCAACGACCAACATGGAATTGCTTATATACGACCCATCGGTGCCAGCAAATCGTAGAATGACCCGTGCAAACTTCCTAGATGGAATATCAGCAGTTGGAGCATTCACTGATTTAACCGATACCCCAGCAAGTTATGAGGGATATGATGAAACATATTATGTAAGAGTAAATGCCGCATCCAACGCTTTAGAATTTGCCACAATACCAAGTGGCTCTGGTGGTTTTTCAACACTTGTACAGCGGTCACTGGAAGGAGTTGTCTATGAGACCACTCTAATGTTTTGGATTGCCCCAGCATCGTGCACAATTGATTCCTGCAGCATGAGTTTAAGTTCCAATCCATCTGCCACTGGAAGTTACTGTAAAGTGCAAGTCATGAAGAATGGTACACTGGAAACCAATTCGATATTTACTGCAGATACACCAATGCAGATCACTGAATTAACCAGTGCATCTAATGGAATTTACACAGCAAGTGGGACACTGGATTCAGGACAGACAACTTTAGCCTCTGGTGATGTAATACAATTCAGAGTGAATCAGGCCGATACCGGAAGTGCAGATCTGTTGATCCAAATGAAGGTGACATTTACATGAGCAGGTATGGAGCACCAACCTTCTCTTCACTTCTCAACTCGTGTGTAATTTGGGCACCGCTTCAACATTCAGCAGGAGTATCAGGAGATATTGATGAATTTCCAATATTGCCAAGTGGCGTCACGGTCACCAACAATGGCACGTTCACCAAGACAAGTCTGGGAAATAACAAAAGTGTGCTGAATTTCGATGGAAGCACGAATCATATAACCTTTTCAGATAATGCAAATTTTATGCTTGGAACTAATGCATTTTCACTTACGATGTGGGTTAAACTTGATACCGTTAATGCTATTCATACATTATTTCATCTATTTGCCGCTACAAATTCAGGACTAGAATTATATACTAATGCAAACGCTAAACTGTGTTTAAAAGTATCGGATACATCAACTGCAGGAAATATGGTGGATGTTACTGGCTCTACAACACTTGTAGCATCTACATGGTATCATATAACAGTAACTCGTAGTGGATCAACTTTTACTGTATATCTTAATGCAACATCTGACTCAACTGGTTCATCAGCAGCATCAATTATTGATCCCACAACAATTGCTATTGGATACAGACCAACTGGAACTCCAGACCAATATCACTATGGAAATATTAAAGATGTCATGTTATTTAATGGTAAAGCATTAACACAACCTGAAATCAAACTGTTGATGAACCGGACACATCCGATAACTGGTGCTGGATTGCTTCCCGGCGGATACGATTATTGGAGGGCCTGATTATGGATTACTACAAGGACTATCAGGAATTATTCGAAGGCGCCGTGCTCTGGTTTACTGGATATGATCAAACCAATCTGGGGTTCCCTATTTTACCTGCAGGTGTTACTGTTACTCCAAACGGCACATGGAGTAATAATCTGAATCTTGGGAATAATAAAGAGATATTAACATTCACATCTTCCAATCTTAATCGTATAGTATTAACTGATAACGAATCATGGAATTTTGGATCGGGTAATTTCTCTATTTGTTGTTGGATTCGATGGACACATAAAACCAATTATGCACAGGGAATTGTAACCCAAAGGTATAAATATAACAGCAATATTGCATTAGATGTTTATATTGAATCTACTAGTAAAATGCGTACCTTTGCATATGCATGTTCTAGTAATCCACGTATTGGATATGAGGACATTTCTGCATATCCATTTAATGAATGGCATTATATATGTTTTATAAGAAATGGAGATGTTGGTTATCAGTATAATAATGGGGTTTATATGGGTGGGGAAACAACATCGGGATTTGTACAATGTAACTCTACCCGTCCATTGGTCATCGGTGCTTTAGAAGCGAGCGGGATTTTTTTGGGAGATAACCATTTTGATGGTCAATTAAAAGACTTAATAATCTTCAAAGGCCGGGCATTGACACAGCCGGAAATCATTACATTGATGCGATTGACAGAACCGAGCAACCGAGATATTACACCAGTTATGTCAGGTGTCAGGGGGGTGGAGTGATCATGAGTATTGTAAATGTTGAAGCATTAAAACAGAACGGGTGCCAACTCTGGTGGCCGGGTCAAAGTGCTGTATCCGGAACTTATGATGACGATGGTAATAAACGAGGGTTTCTCATTCTACCAGATGGCGTGACCGTAACACCCAATGGGACATTTGCAGTTGAGAAGATGAAAGATGGGAGGAATATCTGGAAGTTTGATGGATCTACGAATTACATTACTATCTCTGATCATGCGAATTGGTCTATGTTTACCAGTGATTTTACTATTGCTGGATGGGTAAAATTTGATTCTGTTGCAACAAATAAAGTAATTATTGGACAGTATGTAGATGCGAACAACCAATGGTATTTACAATGGACAACAGGCAATATCATTCAACTATATGGTATTACATCAAGCACTGCACGATTTAACTTTAGTTGTCCACTTACTGCAGTTGCAAACACATGGTATCATATTGTAGTGCAGCGTTCCGGATCATCATGTGTTATGTATATTAATAGTGTTGCACAAACAGTAACTCAAACTACGGAATTTAGTGCAACTGCAACAGATATCGCTGCAGTATTATCCATTGGAAAAATCGGCACCGAGTATCAGACAGGGAACATAAAGGATTTACAGATATTCACAAAAGCCCTGAACCAAGATCAAATCGCTGCAATTTACAGAGAAACATATATTTATTGAATTGAATTGACAAATGAGGAGTAATTCCTAATGCCACTGCTGACACACATTTAAATATAGTAAATGAGAATATATAACCATGGGAAGTTTAGTAAATCAGGCAACTGAAGCCTATAATTCATGGAAATCTGCAAATTGGCCTGCTGATGTTGCAGGCTGGAATGCATTGACCACCGAACAGAAGATGGAACTCTGGGCTACAGAACAGCAATATCAACTTGGTATCAGCGATGCACAAGCAATAGAATCAAGTTTCTACGAAGCTCGTAATGCTACATTTGATGCATTTGAAGCACAGAAACAGCAGGAATTTGTAGCATTACAAAATCTGTGGCAAGTAAAAGAAGATAATGGTCCGTATGATGTAGACTATATTCCAGAATAATTATAAGCATACAAGAGAAATGATATTATGATTAAAGAAGAAAACTACAACATCTCAATTTTGATGAGAGCGATTAAAATGGGCGACGAGGATTATAATTAAAAGGTGTAAATATGATTGAAACTCCAATTGAGAAGGCTCGGAGAATCAGGGCTGAAAAGATAGATGCATTAATGAACCTAATATCATCTTATTAGATCGAAACTTTTAAATACAATTAGGTGTAATCTTATTAGTGCCAAAAGAACAAGAGGAAGAAATCTTTTCCTTTCTTTCTTTTGTTATGATGGTTTTAGGGAGACCTTCTTACTGGTATTAAGTTATTTTATTTAACTCGTTTTAATTGTTAATCATTGTTGCATTTGCGATAAATAACAATCTTTAAATACTAATCTAGCATACATTTATATACATGGACACAATTCGCATTAGGCGCGGTGATACAAGTCCACTTTACTACACGATTAAAGATTTGGAACCCGAATCTAATGACTATCCACCGCGGGATTTAACCAATTGTATCATTACTTTTTCTATGTATGCCCCTGAACAAAATGCTGGCGAGGAAGGTCGCGTTATTTTGGCATCATCTAACTCAATTACAATGTCCTATACAGCATCGTCTTATGATAATGCCTACATAGGATTATACGTAAATATATTCGATGGCACGGGGATAGGGCAAACACGCACCATAATTGCTTACAATGGGGCCACAAAAGTAGCCACATTATCAGAAGCATGGACAATTATACCTGATACATCAAGCCGTTACAAGTTACAAATAAGCGAGGGTGGATATATTATTGACAGTGCTTTTTGCACAAACTTAACTGATACCACTGAAGGTCTCACATCATTTGAGTTTTCTACGATTAACCCTGAAACAAATACTGCGGGGATGTATAAAGCATGGTGGACAGTTACTGATGAAAATGGCACTTCCAAAAAGTATCCCTATGAAACACAGTGGATACACATCTATTCCGATAATTAATGGAGATAAATGTTAAAAATTCTTGTTTTAGGTGATTTACATGTTGGCAGTCACCAAGGATTAATGATTCCAGAATTTGAAGATCCATCAGGTATGAGAATATATTCAAATCCTGTGCAGATGTTTTTATTCGATTATTATTGCAAGATGCTCAAAACAGTAGGCGACGTCGATATTGTTATACTGAACGGGGATCTTATTGAAGGGCCAAACAAAAAGAACAGTGGGCTTGGTGTATGGAGCACCGATATTCATACACAAGCACAATGCGCGGCCATCCTTATCGACATGATTCGCTGCAAAAAAATTTATTGTAGTCAGGGTTCATCGTATCATACTGGTAATCCAACCGGTGATAAAATTGTTTGTGAACTAGTTGGCGGTGAATGGATTGGAGACTGGCAATTCTTCGAATTAAATAACTCGCTTACATTTCATGTACGTCATCACGGCGACTTCAGCACCGTTCCATATAGCAGATGCACGGGTCAACGTAAAGAAGCAATGGTTGCACAGGCACAAAATACAAACATAGACATTTACATTCGCTCACATACTCATCACTTTAACTATTCAGGTAATGGCAACGATCTTTCAATTGCAGTGCCATGCTGGAAAGGTATAGACGAATTTATCGGCAAAAATTCAGTAGAACAGCCAGATAATGGCTACGTCATGATATATGTTGATGGTCCAAAATACACTTGGGAATACGACATTTTTAAAATTCCATTCCAACTATATGGTAAAACAACAAAAATATCAGAATCAGATATAAAAAAGTAACCTAGTAAAATATACTTACTATACTTTATATAGCAATGTATATTTTTATAACCTTTTGGTATATTTTATTAACTCTTAAATAACCCGCTTCTTTTTTACACTAGGTCGCTCATTTAGTTTTTTGACTTGCAATGCGCGTTTTTTGATATCAAATGATGGCACTATTTCTTCAATTTCAGCAATCAGATCATGATACTTTTCAACTACTTCGTCGATGCGATAACTATGACCTATAATAATGTGGTCAAGTTTGGCAACCCTGTCACCTAAATTAGCAGACTGATCTTTAAAATCCTTTTCAGCAATATCAAGTTCAACAAGCATATACTCATATAAATCACGTTTAGATTCAACCGCTTTAAATTCGACCTCGAGTTGTGTTATACGTTCCTTAAGTGTTGCAATTTTAAGTAACTTTGGAATATCAATGCCAGTAGTTTCAACATACAATTTTACAATATCACTCACAAGGCGTTCCGGTTTAATACCCTGCGAATTAAGCGATTTATACGTAGATTCAGGCACAGCAATCCTAATATATTTTAGATTATCTGTCATAACTATATAATTAGAATTGGGACATTATAATAGTTGTTATTTATATAGGATGATATGATAAAACTAGAATAAAATAGTATTACAAAAGTTATAATTCGTAATACTTGGTAACTATTGGATTCATGGTAACTTGGTTATTTTTGATAGTGACGTAGCCATATGATTTCATATCCATGAGGCTTTTATGGATTTGTGATGCTGATAGACCCATTTCAGAGCCACATAAGTTAAGAGTGACGCGCTGAATAGTAGAGCCTGTCTCACTATTAATCCCGTAACTTTCAATCAATGATAGAATTTGCTGAATTTCGGGGCCTTGCATTACTTGTTTACGCCAAAGGTGTTCATTAGTAAGTATTTCCTTAATTGTATCATCTAAATCTACAACAAGTTTTTTACATCCTCCGAATCGAGCGATTGTATAACCGATCCCCATCTTTTTATATAATTCAATAATGTAATTGTCGGCATTAAGTTCACATTCAACAAAGTCGTAGAAGGCATCCGTGAATTCTACATGTTCAATCATGCTAATAGTGGTAGTCCACATGTTTAGCAATGTTGTAAGATCATTCATGTGAGATTCATCAACACGCACATTGTCACTTGCTCTTGATGCTTTTTTGTATCGTAATTTAGACTCCTTGGTTGGAATATTAAGAATGATACATAACCGGCGCCCAATACCACCACTCATATCACTTTTAACAGGCTGAACACCGCACCATAATGTAAAGTTGGTTTCATATTCATATTCACCATTTGCCATCGCATTGATAACACGGCCAGAATCAAGTGCAGCAAGCATTGTTTCATTTTTAACAGCAAATGAAGAGTTCGATTCTTTCATCAGGTCACTAAATTCATCGATAAGAATGAGCGAATCTTTATGTGTCTCTGCAACACCCTTTTTAACAACCGGGTTTTCAGGATCTTGTGGATTTGGGCTTACTGTCCCTACAAGACCAGCATCGGTCATCTTTTGCTCGAACTTTAATTTATATGGTAGTTTTTGCAATATTCCAGATGTCTTATCGCTCATTTGCTCAAGGAAATATGTTTTACCACACCCAGGCGGTCCCATATGAATCACAGGTACACGCATAGACTTTACAATACCACCCTGTGTAAAAATACGATGTGCTTTATTGTGCAGATTAAATGCATGACAAGCATAACTAATTATATAGAATGGACCAAATTTATCAGCATCTTGAACATTACGCGCCTTTAGTTCCCCGATAACATAATCATATATTACAGGTTTCACCTCCTATCTAACGAATTTACAACATATGAATCTAATACATTTAAATATCAATTTTTTAAAATAATCATAATGCGCAACCGCTTTATACTATTACATTTGCAATTATATAAACCTATTGAAGCGGTAACATGAAACTACAAAATCGTAACAAAAGAAGGTCTCCCAACGGCGTAGCCACTGCATAACAAAACAAGAAAAAAGGAAAAGACTCCTTTTATAACATGTCTTGTTACTTGTAGGGCACTAATAAAATTACACCTAATTGTATTTAAA
>CAZCND010000009.1:0-24980 GCA_964500195.1 uncultured Candidatus Saccharibacteria bacterium
GCTTGGCACCTCCCCGAAACGTATCGCCGCCATGCTACGTCTTTCGTCGCCTTTTTTAGTCTAGGCATCCACCATATACTCTTAAATCTCCTATTAGGAAATTTAAAAATTATCCTCATCTTTTATTCTCTCCAGAAAAAAGATTTGGATTGGCTGAATATTTAAAAAACCGCTTCCTTAAATATCAGCCCGCATCGTTACATTGTTTTCAGCTCGATTAAAAGACCCTTAAAAAAAGGATAACAGTGAGCCGAAACAACATTCAATTTTCAAATATCATTCGCCCCCTTTTGGGACTAGATGTTTTTAAAATAAAAAACCGCTTTTGGCGGTCAAAGCAAAACCTTATAGGATTACCTTTCCCGCTCTTTGAAGTGATTTTTGTTTATTAACATCGTGCCCAGTATTCTATACTAATATAATTTTATTGTCAACAACTTTTTTGGCAAAAAAATAACCCCCAAAGTGGGGGTTATTTTTAAGCCTAAAAATTTTTTATTTCTTTAAATTATCGGAAACTCTTTCTAAGGTTTTTTCTGCTAAATTCTTACCCCCCAAACCAAAAGACAGACCCAGTCCGAGAGCTATCGCAACTATTAATCCGATCAATACAAACTGAACTGCTGAAGAAGCTAAGCCTAATTGTGAAAATGCTGCGAAAAGAGTGAATAACCAAACTGCGTAAAAAGCGATTGTTGAAATCAAACCTCCTGTTTTTAATCCAAGAGCTTGAATTCCCGCCTTAACATATTTTCTAACTATACAAGCAAGTACTGCTCCTATAATCAAAACTATCACAGCAGAAACTACTGTTGGTAAGTAATACATAACAGTTTGTTTGAAAAATGAACCTGCATCTGTTAGTCCGATAACATCAAACGAAGCTAAGGTGAAAACTACAATAGTAAACCACTTTACTAAACCTCCAAAGAATCCACTAACATTTAATTTAAGACCAGCCCTATCCATCAAATCTCGAGCTCCTAATTTTTCAAAAAGTTTGTCTATTTTTGTAGCTAAAAATAATTGGGTAATAGCGATGTTTAAAAAATAAGCTAAAGCACAACCAACAATGAAAACGATGATTGCCCCGACTAAGCCTGGTAAAAAATTAGCAAACGTAGACCAGATTCCAATTAAAGACTGCTTAAATACTTCACTCCAAGTTATTAAAACCATATTAATTAATAAAAACTTAAAATAATAAATTCGACATTAAATATTGTTCCATAATTATAACAAAAATACTATTTTTTAGAAATGTATGTGGATAGTTGACCGCTATCTAACAATTTCTCATGTGGCTCATCTATGATGTCACAAACTAATTTATCGTACATGCTCAATCGATACTTAAATTCCTCGCTATCAAAGACAACATAATTTAATTCTTTACCAATCTCAGCTTCTAATCCTTTGACGACCTGGGTCAATAAATTTCTTTTTAATTTGTCTCCGACAATTAATAAATCAGCCCGACTTTTTTCTTCACCAATAAAAACTCCAGAAACTATCAACAACTTAATCTTCCCTATTTGTTTAAAGCGTTGGGTTAAATCTTCTTGAATTAATAAATCTGGATCAATTAAAATTTCTCTGATTGGTTGTAAGTATGGAAAAAATGGATTGAGCGACCAAGCTGTAACTTTTTTCTTGCCACCACGAGCACCCTCTTTAGTAACAGACTTCTGTTTTATAAAACCAAGAGAAATGAGTGCATTCAATTCTTTGCGAACATTAGCTTTTGTAACTCGAGAACGAGAAATAATTTCTGCTATATCAAAATTGTTACTATTAAGAAGAAACAACCTCATGATTCTGACTCTTGCCTGACCCCCAAAAAGTTTTGCTAGGATATCCATAATAATTAAGATAACACTTGCGTGCTTTTAGAATAATAATAAATTCGAACCTTGTTATCTATCCCACTATTATACCCCCTATCTGGTGCTAATTCAACTTAAAAAAGAAATAGCCCGAAACCGTAGGTTTCGGGCTATTTCGCCACATTACTTTAATGTAACCTTGGCACCAGCTTCTTCTAATTTCTTCTTAAACTCTTCTGCTTCCTCTTTCTTCATCCCTTCTTTCAAAACTGAAGGAGCGCCATCAACTAAATCTTTAGCTTCTTTTAATCCCAAAGTTAAGACCTCTTTAACAACTTTCATAACAGCAATTTTCTGAGCACCGGCTTCGGTCAATTCAACATTGAAAGCAGTCTTGGCTTCAGCGGCCTCTCCTTCGGCTCCCCCATTAGCAGGACCGGCTACGGCTACTGCTGAAGCGGAAACGCCAAACTTTTCTTCTAAAACTTTAACTAGTTCATTTAAATCCAAAACTGACATTTCTTCTATTTTAGAAACTATGTCTTTGAATTTAGCAGGAACTTCTACAATCTTTTTTTCTTCTTCCATATTTTTAATTTAATTAATTAGTAATTATTTTGTAGTTGCAATCTGATTAAGAGCAACAGCAAATCTCTGGATTGGTGAATTTATTAGGTTTACAAACATACCACGCAAAGTCTGAAGTGGTGGAATTGTAGCAATTCCAAGCATCTCTTCTTTGTTCATATATTTACCCTCAAAAACTCCACCTATGATGGACATGTTCTCTTTATGTTTTTTCTGGAAGCCATAAATCTCTCGAGGAGCGGCTAACAAATCTCCACTATAAGCTATGGCAACTTGTCCTGGTAACTCTGGTTGTTCTCCTTCGTATTTTTTAGAGTCTAAAGCTCTTTTCAATAATGTCTTCTTTGAAACAACATAACCTATTTCTTCTTTCTGAAGAGAACGACGAAGCTCATTACTATCAGCAACTTTCAATCCATCAAATTTAACAAAAACAACCGAATTGGAATTTCCAATCTGTTTTTCTAAACCAGCAACTATTTCTTTTTTCTGACCTAAAGTAATTGACATAAATAGTTTTAATGAATCAGCAATCTGCCTTTTCATTAATTTTGTAATAAAAAATGCCCTTGCGGGCCGTTGTAGTCTATCTTGCAAAAGCAAAATATGTCGACCTCTGCAGGACTTACTTTTTGCCTGCTTTCTACGGCTACAAAAACATCATACCAAAAAATAACTTTTTGTCAAAACAAAACATCCAACAAAACAATACCCATTTAACTTAAACTTAAGCTTTGTAAAACTTTCATAATAATCAGACCAACTGCAATCACCGCACAAAAAGCTAGTGCGACTTTAAAAAAATGTTTAATATGCATATTTTCAATATAGCATATTTTTTAGGCTTCTTCCTTCTCTTGTTTATCTAATAAATCATCTTCTAATACCCCAGGTGAAAGAGGTTCTAAATTTAGCTCTTCCGCTGTATGTACCACCTCTTGTTCTTTTTGAGGTTCTATTTTTTCCTCTTCCCCTCCACCAACAACAGTGTCTTGTATTTCCGTCTCTATCTTCTCCTCACCTTCTAATGTTTTTAAACCGGCCTCTAGCTCTTCACTTTCTTCTATTGTTTCTCCTTTCTCTTCGGTGATTATTTCCCTTTCCACATCTTCTAGTATCTCATCTAAATCATTTTCTTCAAAAAATTCTTCTTCTGTTTTTATTTCTTCTATCTCTGAGACCTCTTCCTCTAGGGTAATAATTTCTTTTTCTAATATTGTTTTTTCTTCAGATAAAAATCCATCGAGAGAAAAAACTTGGCTAGCCATCACTTTTGGAATAATGACAATTATTTCTGATGGTAATATTTCCGTCACCTCTTCACCTGTTTTTAAATCTTTAATTTTGACAATAATCTGGTAATTTCCAGAAACTAATGTCTTATCACTTTTGGAAAGTGTTCCATCCCAAAATTTTAAACAATTATTTGTTCCATCTAAACAGCCAGACCCATCCTGAAAAGTTTTGTATATTTGACTGTCTTCTTTGTTTTTAACCTGAACCGAAACCCAATCTACATCTTGGTTGGTTTTTATAAAAATAGAAACATCTTCATCTGGTGAAGGGTTAGTTATCACATTTTCTTTTTCCCAATTCAAACTATAGTCAGAAACTTTTATAAAACGAGGAATAATTTCTATCGTCCCATCTTGTTCTTCTGGTCTATACAAACGACTATAATATGACCCAGCCGATGATGTGATTTCTCCAGTGAAATAAAAATCTCGACCGTGAGATATCACAATTCGTCCTCCACTTCCTCCTATACTTGGATTGCTTTCATAACCCTGACACCCATTAGCATTTATTGATCCGCTTCCACTCAAACTACCTGTTTCAATATAAATACTTCCACCACTTGTTCTAACTTTTGTTCCTCTTGCACTAATTACCCCATCGTTCGTCAGAGAATTTTCAACAATCATATGTATGGCCCCTCCTCCTCTACTACTACCGTTTCCGCTACCAAAATCCAGTGGCTCTTTGCTTGATCCATATGGTGGTTTAGATGATTCACCTCCTCCATAACCCCCGTAACTAGCTCCGTTAGATCCCGTATTTTCAGGAGTCCCCGGTCCAACCAAATAACCTTTATCATCAGCTGTTATCTTTGAAGTTGAATTTATTGAAACATTGGTCGAAATTATATTGATAGCTCTTTCTGGCTGTGTGTTGATAACGCTAAAATCATAAACATTAATCTCCTTAGAATCTAATACTCCCCCGGAAAGAGTTAGGGTTACTTCTCCCTGTAAGGTCAAGATATTTGCTTTGATATTTACTCCATCCTCGGCTTTTATTTTTGCTCTTAAACAAGCATCTATTTTATTGTAAACAATATCATTATCAATCAACCTAAATTCCCAAGAAGAAACAATCCTTAAAACTCCATAGTGCTCATCAAATTCTCCAGCCGTCCCATCTGGTGAACAAGTAGGATTTGTTCCATCATAATTAACACATCCTCCTTTAACTTCTAATTTTCCCATGAAAGAAGAAAATTCATAATGAAGAGCTATTCTTCCTCCACCCCCTGGAGCATAAAGAATAGCTGTCGTATAGCTTGAACCACCATTTGCATTAAAAGAACCATTCCCCTCAAAATTAAAAGCTTCCACTAAAATACTTCCACCACTTGCGTTTGGTCCACCACGAGCAGACACAACACCATTGTTAATAAAATTATCTACAATGATATGAATTGCCCCTCCTCCGCGTCTGCCTAAAGATGCACCAGCACTACCAAAATCAGTCGGCCAAACTGATGAACCATAGACTAAATCCCTGTAATAAAAATCATCCCCGCCATAAAGACCCGCCCTTGTTCCCTCGGTTGGTGTTCCCGGCCCCGCAAAGTAACCTTTTGCATCAGCGTTAATATATGAACTCTCATCGATTGTCAAATATTCTAAATCGAGGAGAACAATTTTCTCTGGTTCGGTTGTTAGTGTCGAACCATTTAGAATAGATATTTTTTTAATATCTAAATTTTCATCTCCTCCTAGCGTAATTCTAGAATCATTGTCTATCAAAATATTTCTCGCTTTTATTTTTCCTCCCTCTTTCATATCTAAATAAGAACCATCAATATTGATATTGGAAAAAGTAAAATCCTTATCTTCCCCCACAGAAAACAAACTTTCTTCTGATAAAGATAAATTTTCTGCTTCTATCACCACACCAACCTCTGACTCTACTTTTGAATTATTGCTCAAAGTAATATCTTTAAAAATATATGGGCTTTCATTTTTTTCAAACCTCCAAGAAGAAACAATTTTTAAAGAATTATTTTCTAAATCAAATAAACCAACCGTGCCGTCTTCACCAACTTTGTAACAACCTGAATTACAAATTCCTCCACCTTCAGCCAAAACATTTCCAGAAAAATCAAGTTGTCTATAATAGATAGCTATACGACCTCCGCCCCCAGCAGAAGAAGGATATTGCCAAACTGCTCCACCGCCGTTTGTTTTAAACTCCCCCCCTCCTTCTAATATATTTGTTCTTACATAAATACTTCCACCACTTGCGTGAATACTACCACTCGCACTAATCACTCCATTGTTTATTAAACTATCTCTCGCTTCCAACCAAATAGCCCCACCTCCTCTTTGATAACTACTAACCCCACTTCCTAAATCGGTCGGCTTGGTAGCTGAACCGTATAAGCTCAAAGACTCTTTTCCTCCACCCTTTCCTCCATAGCTCATACCGTTGTTTGATGCATAACCTGATTCCAAACTTCCGGGACCCAAGATATAACCCTGCGAATCAGCTGAGATCTTCGAGCCTTCTTCCACAGTTATTTTATTAGCGATTATTTTAACCCCACGATAATCTAAATCACCTTCGGGCTGACCTAAAAGTTTTAAAGTAGAATTATTGCGAACAATTACTTGATCATAAGAATACTCACCGTTAGCTAGCTCAATGTCTTTATCTATAATCAAATTTAAGCTTGGTTTAAAAACTGTAACAGTTCTATTTAAAATAGAAACATTACCACTTCCATCTATCGCCTTATATGTAATGGTTTGCTCGCCCAATATAGTCGTATCAATAACACCCTCGATAGTAACCAAAACAGAACCGTCAGTTTCATCTGTCGCAGTCGCTCCTTCTTCTGTATAAACAGAATTTTCTTCCAAGAGTAAATAATTTTCTCCGTTTAAGACAATTACGGGCGGGGTTGTATCTGTTATTTCCTCATCATCTTCCTCATTATTTTCTTCATTATCGTCATCATTTTCTTCTTCCTCTTCGTTATGGTTTTCCTCGTCATCGTCATTGACCTCTTCTTCATTATCTTGTTCATTATTTTCTTCGTCATCATTATTCTCCTCCTCGTTGTCATCTTCTTCTTCATCATTGGTGTGCGAGGAATGGTGCCGAGAAGAAGAACTCTTCTCTTCTTTTATTTCCTCTTTTTCCTCCAATTCCGTCTGTAAAACTAATTCATTTGTTTGTTGTTCAATCTTTGTTTTAATAATTTCATTTTGTTTTATTTCTTCCTTTTTATCTTCTGCTTTTTGCTCCCCTGTTACTTTTCCCGCCGTTTTTTCCTTTTTATTTTCCGCTGAAAAATCACCCACACTAGCTGGTAATTTAGTCAAAATATTTTCCATATTTTCATAATTATAAATCGATAAACCTTCCTCAACTGTTTCTTTCACTTGGTCTCTTATAAAAATAGAAATTGGGTCCACCACTTTATAAAAAACTTCCACAATTTTGTGGAAGAATGGTGTATCTTTTTTTGCTATACATGATTTATCCTCATTTTGAATATCATTTTCTCTTAAAGTCATTAAAGACTCTTCTATTTCTTTGGCGATTCTTTTCCCTTGGTATTTTAAATAAATAGTAGAAAGATTGTGTCCTCTTTTATCATCTCCTTCCTCTCCTCCTTCTATTGTCACATTAGCTGGTAAGACATCCAAAAAACCCCAAAGCCTAACCCAGTTCATTATTTCATCATTGCTCGACAATATATATTTTCCATCCCCAGCAATATAGCTAGTAGGCGTCCCTATACCATAAATTGCCATTGATTTTTTAGGCACTCCCCCTTCCTTGGAAGCAATTGAATTATAAATATCATTAGCATAAAAATTGCCCTGAGAATGGGCAACGAGGAGAAGTTTTTGTGTATTTACTTTATCACCAAGATCACCGAGCATTTTATCTAAATCATAAGTCGGATAAACAAAATTTTCCATAACTTTTTGATTAGCTGAATCAATAAAATCAACTAATCCCAATACGTGTGATTCATTGTAAATATAATCAACGTAAACTTTCTGTTTATTAAAAATCTCTGGCACAACTTTAGCGATCTGTTTTTTGTTATAGACTGCCCCTTCTGGAGTAGTTATCATTCCATTTATAGTTATAACTGTATAACCATCACGAGAACACCCTGAAGCAAAAGACAAAACTGGTAAAAATAGAAAACTTATAATAAAAATTTTTATTAATTTCATATTTTGACTATTTTTAATTAGCTAATAAAGAATAATCTAAATCACATTTCTGTTTGTTTTCTATATCAGAAAAACTTCTTACTTTTTTATAAAAATTTTCTTTTATTTTTATCCTTTGCTCAGTATTGAACTGTAAATTTTCCAGAAAAAAGATATGCTCATCTATTTTTAGTAAATCAGCATAATCTCGAAAAGACTCCGGGCTTTCTCTTGGAGAAATTGTGTCCGCCAAACAGGCATCGGCTCGGCTATCTTCTCTGGCTATTTCTGTAGCTATTTCTTCATGGTTAAAATCTTCGGTAAGAATCATCTGCCAAACTTGGGCATACTGCAAAAGCGCCGCTCTTGTTTTTGCCGAGTCGGGATATTTTCCAAAAATAGCTAGTTCGACATCATCACGAATACCGTTTGAATTTATATCTACTCCACCGATTGTCTCATCAGGACTTTCTGGAATCCCTGGTAAATTCTCTCCTGTCACGTCTTTTAAATCTATTTTTGTTGAATGAATAATATCAATCTGTTTTTGATCTCTTTCTAGGTTTTTAAAATGATAGAAACGAATTATTATAAAAGTTATAAATAAAATTATGATAATGGTTGATAGAGAGACAAGGACCCACTTAAGAATAGGTCCTAAAGATTTAAAAATATCTTTTTTCATAAGCTAAAGTATATTCAGACCTAAATAAAACAAAAGATTAAAAACTTCTCCCTTGTGGATAAACACCAAGGCCTGGCCTTGTGAATATGAACACATATTTTTAAAAAGTCTATTCTTTTCTAAAATAGATATTGTAAAATAAAATGATTAGTAAAATGATCTAAAAAACCACTCCTGTTTTTAGTGAAAAACAAAGGTCTGGCCTTGTGAATATGAGCACAAAATAAATATTACTGTCAACTATAATTTTTTTAATTTAAACTGACAATTAAAAAACAACTAGTCATAAAAACTGACTAGTCGTTATAGTTCTCATAACCTATCTCCACACCAAGAGATTCTCTCTCCTTGCGGGACATCCTTTCATAAGGTTTAGGTCTTTCACAAACTGGAGCACCAGAATTCTTTTGTTCTATTCTTTTTGTCTTGGGTTTCTCAAAGATAGAAACATTAGAACTCTTTTGTCCTCCCTTTCTTGGATTAGATTTTTTGTGGGAGTTTTTTCTATTTTTGTTTATCATTTTGAAAAACATTTTAGAAAAAATACTGTAGTCCTGATACTTCTTCATATAACCTCCAAGATAGTTATACGCCAACCGTTCTTTCTCATTATCCCATATATCTCTAATAATACAGTTGGAGGCTTTCTTACGGCTAAGGCCTTTTCCTTGGTTTTTTTTATATAGACTATATCGTCTATTGTAAATCTTAACCAGAATAGCCCATCCGTTTTTTTCAATTTCTTCCATATATTATTTTTTTAGGTTAATAGATCAATTTTCGCCGATAATTATATATATAGAATGAGTTTTTGTCAATGGGCTGGCACAAAAAACAGCCCTTTAATAAGGGCTATTTTTTGTGCTTTTATCTATTAATCTTCTATTGCATTTACTGCCTCATCTGCTAAATCTATGGCATCCTCAGCATAGTCTATAGCTTTATCATAATCTTCATCATCAAACTCATCTTCTGCTTTGTCTAATTTATTCTTGGCATCTTCCAATAGATCGGAGGCCTCATCTACATCTTTACCATCATCTTCAGCTTTCTCTATTTCTTCCTCGGCGTCGTCTATAGCATCTTTAGCTTCATCTATCCTATCATCCGCTTCGTCTTCATCGTCATTTTCGCCGATAGCATCTATAGCATCATCAATCAAATCATCAGCTTCATCCAACAAATCTTCAGCTAAATCATAGTCTTCATCATCAAACGCATCTTCAGCTTCGTCTAACTTATCTTTAGCTTCATCCAAAATATCTTCAGCATTATCTACATCTTCCCCGTCGTCATCTGCTTCATCTATTTCGTCTTCAGCCTTGTCTATTTTTTCTTCAATATCATCTATCATTTCCTCTATTTCATCTTCCTTTGTCTCCCCACCTGCTTCTTCATAAGCATCCATAGCTCCATCATAAGCATCTTCTGCGAAGCTCTCAGCCTTAGAATAACTATTTTTAAAGTATGAACTGATAGCATCAAAGAAATCATCTCTAGCATCAGCTAAATCATCTTCTGCTTTATCTACATTATCTCCATCATCATCAGCATCCTCTATTTGTTCTTCAGCATCGTTTATCGCTACCAATGCTTTTTTTATAGCATTCACAGCCTCTTTGTCATCTCCTGATTTATATGAACAACTTTGTGCTGTAACTAACTGGCTTTTAAGACTAGCAATTTCAGCTTGCAAAGAAGCTACCGTCAGAGAACTACTAACTGAACTAGAAGAAGATGATGACGATTTCCCATTCTGTAATTCTATATATTTAGAAATAGAGATAGGGCCAAAATATCCCTTAGCTGGACTAATTCCGTTTGCTTTTTGCCATGCAATAACTGCCTGCTTTGTCATTCCCTTAAAACTGTTTGTCTCGTGTCCTAAAGACCCCGCCCCAGACGAAGCTACAGGGAAACCTGAAGTATTTAAATAATTCTGCAAACAACGAACATCTTCCCCTATTGATCCCAATTCTAGGTCTCTAGTAAAACTACAGGAAGAAGCCTCAGTTTGAGAAAATAATCCAATAGCAAACAAGACTAATATAGTTTTTATTATTTTATTTTTCATAATTTTATGTTAATTAACTTTTAATTTGATTCCTCCTTCTATTATACAACTTTTTCAAAATTAAAAAACCCAATCTAGAAAAGATCGGGGATTTGTAATTGTACGGCGTAAGATTCTGGATATTTTTTGGCTTCTAACAACCTTTTTTTGAATTCTTCCTTAAAGGTTGAAAAGTCATCTATTCCCAAAGCCTTATGCTTCTTCAGAAATTCAAGATGGACCAGCCCATCTATTTGATAGACTGGATAAGAGCAAATCAAAAGGGGGTATTTATAACAAAACCACCCTATTATTTCTGCCCAGATAAAATTCTTTTCCATAATATTAAGTTTTCTTTCATTCTATCACTAAAACAAAAAAATGTTCAGTCCCCCAAGGGGGCCTGAACATTAGATATCGCTTCATCCAAGTTCCTTTTGAACTCTTTAAATCCTTCAATATTGAAGGTTAGTCCAAAAGATGGATGATAATGTTTGAACAAATAACTCCTTATCTTGGCATCAGACCAAGAGATATTGTTATCTTTGTAAAACTTTTTCCAACCAAAAAATTTTTTAGCCATGTCGTCATAACTGAATATTCCCATAACTAGAAACATTTAAAGGTTTTTTGATTAATCAAAAGTCTGCGACGGAAAAAGGGGCACCATCCAGTTTCAACTACAAGATTGTTTTTCTCCGTCAGGATAGGATCCTTCCGGAATCGAAACTTCCTTGATTCCTCCATAGTGAAGAAGTTTAAGAAGATGCTATCCTTGCCATCTTTAAACCAAAGGACTTCCCCCATTTCCATAAATTTTACACCTGCCTTGAAATTTCTTGAACTTTTTTTAAGCTCCAGATTGAATATAAAATATTCTTTCGGGCTATCAAAAGACTCAACCCTTAGTATTTGTTCGTTAACTTTGTGGTAAGATCTAGTTTTAAAAATCTCTTCTCCGTCTTTTGAATCACGAAAAGAATAAAACTTTAAAAAACCATTTTTACCAAGATGTGGAATAATAACAAACCTTGAGTCAGAATCATTTTTTTTCATAAATATTAAGTTTTTAGGTTAAACAATTTTTTCTTTTTATACCATAAACCACCACTTGTTGTCAAAAAAGGAAACCCATTCCTATGTGGAATGGGCATAAAACGTATCGAAGAAAGATATTCTGTTGCAAAGCAAGAACTTACTTCCTCCGTATGTATAATCATAAAAACATCTTGAGCACTTTCCGTGCTCATCCAAAAGAAAGTATGGCCTCCAAAAATGGAACCATCTTCTCTTCAAAAGAAGGGTCTTTCCGTCCTTCGACGGCTTGTATCCCGAAACATGAAAAGCTCTTGAGCTCTTCATTGTCTCTGTGTTCAAGAAAAGAGTGTTTCGCCATACATCTTTTATGGCTACAAAAACTGTCCCTTCTATATCGTCATGTTTAATGGCAGATCTAAAGACCTTTAAATCTCCATAAGGATTAAGGGCAACAGTCTTGTCCTCCGTGTTAAAGACTAGGATGTTTTTTCCATTTTTGTTTATGACTTCATAGTCATTTTGATAAAAACGGTCTATATAAGATAATTCACCGCTTTTATACAAATAAAACATCCCATCTTCTTTCTCTTGAATGTAGTAGCCACCTCCTAAAACAATATTCTTCAGGGGTCTTTTTTCTTCAGGAAAGTAAACCTTTTTCCAAAGATCATTCTCAAAAGAACGCTTTCCTTCGTTCGAGTTTCCATATCCCAAATCAAAATGGTATGAATTAAAGAGTTCATTAACAAGACTCTTCATGTCCATGTTAATCATGGGGATAGATGAGTTTCCTTTCAAAACATCGTTCACCTTTTGAACAATGATTTTCCAAGTCGTGCTTTGGGACACGGCAACCCCATTACCCAAAGAGCCCTTGGCCCCTTCGGTAATATTATTTTTTGTTTCCATCTTTTGCAAATTTCGCTATCATTCTAGCACTTTTTTTAAAAAATAAAAGTGGATTATTTACTCCTCATCTAGACGCAACTTTAATTGAATAATTTTTTCTAGTTTCAATTTAGCTTTTATCTAATCTTTCTTGCTCTCTTCTATTAATTCTCCCAAACTTAATAAAATATTTTTATTATCTAACTTTTCTAATCTTTCGATGCAATCAGCCAAAAAAGATATAGGGGGTTGTCTCTCAAACCGCAGAGTTTTTTAAACGAGACTTCCCCCTATTCACCACAGGAACAATTGTTATTTTGATTATATACTAAATCCATCTTAATTCAAAACACAACCAAAAAAGATTACCGAAATGGTAAATTTTAATTTATATTTTCCAAATACTTAAAATCTCTTTTAAATCTGGAAATTTATTTATCTTTTTATCAATCTTCTCTTTGGTTAAGTAAGTGTATAGGAAATTTTTAAAATCTTCTTTGTTTTTTATTTTATATTTTTCTTTGAAAAAATTTTTGATGTCATTACTATTTTTATAATTATCACAGTCTTTTATATCTAAGATTTTTAAGATTAAATACTCTAGGCATCTATTTATCTTTATAAGTTTAAAATCTTTTGATGATAATACCCGAGGAGAACCATCTCCATCATATATTCCAATATACCTATTATTATCTGTTCCGTATTGTGATCTTAGTTTATGTAAGTTATTTATTATTACTTGTTTACCTCTTGGCATATCTACTCGTGGGTATGGTCTCCAAAAAATATTCTCTTTTTTAAAATAGAGGTCATTAATGTGTCTCAGAAATAGATTATCATAATCCCCTTCTGTAACTGTAAATACACTTATTTTTGACCTTGTTGTCTTCATTCTATTCTCTAATTACAGGATATGAGCCTAGACCTCCACTCATATATTTCTGATAAGGGTTTGAAAAATCATCTGAACCTTCAATGTCTGATAACTTGTATATTTCAGTCTCCCCTGTATCTCTGTCTTTAGAGACAAAGGTTATCTTGTGTCTTGATAACTCATTGATTATAGAATAACAATGTGAAGCAAATATTATTTGAGAATCATTTTTGTTTATCTCTCTATCATTAAACAGGGAAACAATAAAATAAACCAATTCTGGATGAAAAGATTTATCTAATTCATCATAGAAGAAAACATTGTTTTTACCCTCATTAAATATGGAATACAAAGCAGGAATCATATCGAAGAGCTTTCTATTACCCATTGATTCATACATATGCTCTATAGAAAAACCAACACCAAAATCATAAGAGAAAACAGCCTTTTGGGTTCCTTTTATTTTGAAATTAGCCCCACTTGAGATATTAATCATTGATTTTATTTTTTTTATCTTATCTTCATCTATAAATTCTTTTAGAATTGATAAATCCTTAACTGGTTGGTTTATCTTATTAAATAAGTTAATTGCCCATTTTTTATTATCTTTGTTGTTATAGAAGTCAAAAATATTTATTTTCTTATCTCCACATCTAATCAATGTATTAGAATCTCCAGCTATGTTAATATTAGTAAATAACTGGCTGTGGAAATAGTCATAAAAAGACATTAAGTATTTATTATTATTCCAATTGAAATCTGAGACGAAAGAAACATAAGTCTTCCAGACTGGCATGCTTGGTAACTTTTTTATCTCATTATTTAAATCCTTATCTTTGGAGACTAATAAAACCTTACCATCTTTATTTTCTCTTTTAAATAATTCTTTAATATTTTCTTTTTTACCATAGTCTTTATATTTCAAAACCTCTGATAAAACAGACCCTTGATCAAAACAAACATTATACTCAAAGTATATGCCGTCAGTTTCAAAACCTATTTCCAAAAAAGAAGATTCTTTGTTGTTGGCAAATTTTAAATAAGGTAACCTATTTTGATTTTTGTTTAAAATTAAATGTTGCAAAAAACCAATAGCTTTTAATAAATTAGTCTTTCCGCTGGCATTCTCCCCCAAAACAGACTGACACTGTGAGATCTTATACCCCGTCTGGCTATCATAAAAGAACTCATCCTTGGAAACTTTTTTATCCAACCTTAAATCAAAAGTTACTTCTGAATATATGGAATGGAAATTTTTAATTTTTATGTAATGTATCATGTTAATTAGTATATATAATATTAATAAAAAATGCAAGTTTTTTGTTATAATCGTAATAATATCTACGATTATAACAGAAACTACGTTAAAAACAACAAAAAATACTCATAACGAGAATCTTTACAAATGAATTTTTAGGTATTTTTAAAATTGAGTTTTCAAAATCCTTATTTTGTAATACTTATTTTGTGAAAAATTGGACAAATCTCCTAAAACATGTTGGTATTCACAAGGCAAGACCTTAGATAATTTATTCTAATCTTTGTTTATTATTTTACCCCATCTATCATCCACAACAATTACATTGGGTCGTCTTTCAGGTTCATACACTATGGTTAAAAATGTTACTTTATCTCCATCAAAAGTTGGTTCATCAAAGGCACTATATTTTCCATCTTTTCCATATAGATCATCAAAACTCCAAACATATTGACCTGTACTTAAATCCAATTTCCCAATAAACCCTATTGCACTTACATACAAATTATTATCAACAACTACAGGTGTTCCTAAATTAAACCCCGGGATGTATGCTTCCCAAATCATTTTTCCTGAAGATATTGAAAATCTTTTTACCTTTCCCCACCCACCATCTTGATCGGTTTCTTGAGAGATAGCAATCACATCAACTCCTGTTCGATAAAAGAATAAACGTTCAATATAATATTCATTACCTAAACTAAATAGCATGGTTCCATCTTTTTTAGTTACCTGACCTTTTTGAGTGATTGTCAGCTCTTCCCCATCCATATTAAATTTCATATCATCATACACCAGAGGATTATCTTTATTTAGATAGTCAACTTCAATTGGATATTCTTTATTAATTCTAGTAATATCTTCTCGTTGTAAATATATATCATTTCTTAAACGACCTGTTGGTAAGAACATGTAAAGAAACCACAGAACTAGTACAACTGAGACAAAAATTATCAGAAATATAAAGGTCTTTTTATTATTCATGCCCATATTCTATCACGCTTACATTACCCAGTAAACAAACATAAACTTTAAAATGGAATAAAAAATCCCCCGCACACGGTGCACGGGGGAAGGAACAGTGGGTCAAAAATAACTATGGTGAAAATTCCCTTTTGAATTGCAACTCAAAAGGGAATTTTAATTATTAACTAGTTGAAAAATTGCATTTGAGGGGTGAATTTACCCAAAAGCAAGGTTATTTTAGAAAAATAAAAAAGAAAAACCCCGCTTCAAAGCGGGTGGTACATGTGTATATACAAAAAGCATTTCCATCATAATAATCAATAGTTGGAATAAACGCAAGCTTTTAGAGACAATAAAAAACCCTCGCAACTTCCCAGCGCGAGGGTGGAACAAAACACAATAGCCATGGAAAAATATTATATTTATAATAACCTATAATTTACCAAAAAGCAAGGTTATTTTAGAAAAATAAAGAAGAAAACCCCACACTTCACAGTGTGGGGGTGGCCCCAATATACCATATAAAGGAAAAGAATTTCCTTCATTTTTATAATAAACTATAATTCAAATAAAAGCAAGCGAAACCAATGTTACCTTTCCCCTTATCCGACACGTCGAAAGAGTTCCCTTTTCGCTTTACAAAAAATCAATATTTCAATAGAATTAGCAATATGAAAAGAGTTTTTTTGATTTGGCTTGGTGATTTTATTTCTTTTTGGCTGTCTCTCTGGATAATCCTACTGTTTCAATACGGGAATGTTTTTAATTCTCCAATAGCCGTTGCCCATTTAATTCCATTTGCTATCATCTATATATCTTGGCTTCTCATCTTTTATCTTCTCGAACTCTATGATATTTATACAATCAAACCGACAATCCCTCACCTTAAAAGATTTTTCTTTGGTTTAATCGTCTGTCTAATAATAGGGGTCATCTTTTTCTACCTTATTCCCATCTTCGGTATCTCACCAAAAACAAACCTCCTCTTCCAATTAATTATCTTTGGTTCTTTTTCTTTTCTCTTCAGAAGATTTTTCTATCTCTTTTATTCTAAAAACATCACGAGAGAAACCATCTTAATTGGTAAAAAAGAGCACCTAAATCTCCTTTATCAATCAATACAAAATAATCCCCAAATAGGATTAAAAATTATCAGTTATTCAGACAATCTAATTGATACTTTAAAAAAATACTCTTCAATCAAAAAAGCTATTTTTATTTTAGACACTGAGGATCAAAAAATCTCCGACGAAGATCTGATTAATATTTACAGAAATGAAAATGAGATAATAGACATAGCCGAAGCTTACGAAATATATCTTTATCGCATCCCCGTTGATTACATATCTAAAACTTGGGTAATGGAAAATATTAAGCCAAAACAAAGTTTGTTCTATAAACTATTTAGCAGGGTGATGGAAATTGTCTGTTCAATTTTAATATTGATTATTACTTCCCCGTTTTTACTTATAGCATCTTTGTTTATTTACTTAGAAGATAAAAGCCATATATTCTATACCCAAAAAAGAGTTGGACTAAACGGAAAAATATTTAAAATATTTAAATTAAGATCTATGGTTGTTGAATCAGAAACAAATGGAGCTGTCTGGTCTAGAAAAGATGATGAGAGAATAACTAGGATAGGAAAAATTATCAGAAAAACACACATAGATGAAATACCTCAGATGTTTAATATTATCAGAGGAGATATTTCTTTTTTCGGACCAAGACCTGAAAGACCAGAATTTACTCAAGAACTAGAGAAGTCTATCCCCTATTACCAATACCGACATATCATCCGCCCTGGCTTCACTGGCTGGGCTCAGATTAAATTTAAATATGCTAACTCAATAATGTCTTCAAAAGAAAAATTTGAATATGATTTATATTACATCAAAAACAGAAACATCTTCATCGATTTCGGAATTTTTTTGAGAACAATGCAGATAATGTTGAAATACTGAAAAGAACAATCGTATAAGCTACGATGCTCACTATTTGGATTTCAAATATTTAGTCCCCCTACCAAGTCCTATAACTTCAACTAATTTTAAAGAAACTAATCTTCTTAATGACTGCTTAATGGTCTGCTCTGGTATCTTCGTTCGATTTTTTATATCAAGAACAGAAAGTGGAAAATCTTCGAACAAAGAGAAAACTTCTAACTGCCGTTCAGACAACAATTTAGTTGGGTCATCATTATTCATAAGCTCTTCTGCTTTTTCTGCTTGAATAAGTAATGTATCCAAAAAGAAATCTAACCATGGTCCAATATTTTCATTTTCTGTTTTATGATTCTTTTGTGTGTGCCTAAGTGATGAATAATACTCATCTTTTCTGTCCTCAATAATCTCTTCCATCGAAACATAAGGAACATATTCATACCCGGACTGCAAAAGAAGAAGATTTGTAAGAACTCTAGATAGGCGACCATTACCATCGGTAAATGGATGAATTGCTAAAAATTCAAAAATAAAATTTGCAATAATTAAAATAGGATGAAGCTTTTTCTCCGAAAAAGCTTCATCTACCCAATACAAAATATCATCCATTTCTTTTTTGACCAACCAAGGTTCTGTTGGCTCAAATATTGTCACCTGCTCACCCTTTTTATTATATGCCACGACAAGATTTTCTTTTGTTTTATATTTACCTTTATGCAGATTATCTTTCTTTGAAAAATGGAGGAGGATTTCATGGAATTGCAAGATGGTTGACTCTCTAAGTTTTAAACTTTCCCAATTATCAAAAACCCTACCCAGTAAGTTTACATAACCAGCAACTTCTTCTTCGTCACGATTATTTGGTGGATTGATTTTTAATGACTTTAAGAATCTTTCTATTTCTTCATCTGTCATTTTAGAACCTTCTATGCGAGTAGAAGAACCAGTACTGGTGATGATAATAGACTTTTTAAGTTTACTTAAAATCTTAGGATTAATAGATGCTCCACCCCGCCAAAGGCCCTTTAATTCATCTATTTTACTTATTTTTAAGACAAATTCAGGACTTAATATTATTCTCTTTTCATATCTTTTTTTCATATATTTACAGTCACAATGACTATATACGATTATATACGATTATATACGTAAATGCAACCCCCCTATAAAATACAATAATTTTATTCTAATAAAACAACTCTCCAAATGTCGTATATATACCAATAGCAAGGACCTATTCCAATGTTTAATATAATCAAAGGAGACATTGCTTTATTCGGGCCAAGACCGGAAAGACCAGAATTTACTCAAGAATTAGAAAACTCTATCCCCTATTACCAATACCGCCATATCATCCACCCCGGCTTTACTGGCTGGGCACAGGTAAAGTTCAAATATGCTAATTCTATGATGACCTCAAAAGAAAAGTTTGAATATGACTTATATTACATTAAGAATAGAAATATATTTATGGACTTTGGTATTTTTTTGAGGACAGTGCAGATTGTATTACTGAAAAAGTAGTTTTATTAGAACAAGCAGGATTAACTGTTAAAATACTTCCTACCATATCTTATATATTTAACAAGATATATGGTAAAAGTTTTTATTCCTTTTCTTTTTAGAACACTTATCCCCTTTTTATATAATCTTGCCATTTTTATTTTATCACTATTAAAATTATTTAATTCCTTTTTTTCTCTATTTAATATATACAAATAGTTTAAAAAGTCCCACCTTGATTGTAATTTTTCTGTGTTTACATCTTCAGATAAAATATCATCGACAAATTTAGCAGTCTCAACAGAAACATCATTCCATGTTCTATTTGTTGTTATAATTTCCTTGAAATCACTTTTTAGAAGACTTAAACAGATCTCAGGTAATTCATCAAAATTACTAAACAAAGAAGAATTATATTTGATATTATCATTAGTATTTACTAATTCCCTGTTGAGCTGATTATCAAAAATGACAACCTTTTTTTTATTAGATACAGCCTTAATGATAGGTAAACCAAAACCTTCGTATTGACTTGGAAACACAACAAAAGAACAATTTAAATAAAGATTATCAACAAAGTAGTTTTCTAATCGTCCACTTTTATAACATTTTATATTATCACTTAAAGTAATACCACCGTTTTCTATGTCTTCTTTATCTATACCTAATACTATTATATCTGTTGGCATTTCTTTTATTTTTTGAACACAATTTATTATAGACTTATGAGCAAAATTATTACCAACAACAAGAATAAATTTTTTATTGTTAATCTTATCCTTGGAGATATTATCTGTTATTCCATGATAAATAGTTCTAAATATAGGTAATCTTTTCTCTCTTTTGGAAAATATATTGCTACAATAATCATCTAAATCCTTTTTTGAAAAATCGCTTATAGCAATAATCCCATCTGAAAACATAACAGAATATTTCAAAACATAATCTCTATTATCAAGGTTTAGATAATTACACCTCCAAGCTATAATATCTTGGAGAGAAAAAATTATTTTTAATGAATGTCTATTAAGTAAAGTAAGCTGATCCATGTCAAAAAATTGACTTGGAAAAATAGTTAGGTCAAAATGAACATCCGACATCTCCAATTCTTCTGGTGACATTATATTAACCTTATAAAGAAAATCTAATCTATGAAATGACCTCCCCCTATTATTTACAAGAATTGTTATATCATAAATATCTTTATAGTTACTTATAAAATTTTTCAAAAGAGAAAGCCCATATTCTGCGGTACCGTTATAAATATCGGGAAGATTATATAGGCTAAATAATATTTTCCTTTTGCTGTAAACCTTGCATATTATATCTGAGAAATAATCAACAGGGTTAATCTTATAATTTAAATATTTTTCAACTGATGATAGATATTCTGGATATCTATTATTTAAAATCTTAAAATTAACTGAATTCTGTAATTCTCTCTCTTTTAGAGAAAAAGATTTACCTTCAAAGTGAAAAACAAAAGAATGGTTAGACATAACAGCAGAATATCCATATTTATTTATTCGGCAACAGAAATCATTTTCTTCGTTATATCCCTTACCATATATTTCATCAAATAGACCAAAGTTTTCTATAATATTCCTCTTGATTAAAAAGCAAAAGCCTACCCCCGTTGGTACGACAGAAAATCTTGGTAACATCTTACTGATTCTTTTAAAATATTCATATGACTCATAGATAATCCTATTTCTCTCGTTGTTATAAAAAAGTGGTATAGATAATATTGTGGCATTATTACTTCTTGGACAACAAACCCCATGTTTATCACTAAGATATAAGACAGACAACATTTCTTCTAGAAAATTATTAGTTACTTCTGTATCTGAATTTAATAATAATATGTCATTATCTGTTTTATCTAATAAAAAACCACGATTACAAGTTTTAACAAAGCCAATATTGCCATCATTTTTAAAATAAAAGAAATTATCATGTCCTATAATTTTTTCTTTTATTTTGTTCTCTAAAAATTCTGACTCTGAACTGTTGTCATTTATGATAAAAACTTGATGTCTCTCGTCCAAAAATTTAAACAAGGATGTTATACATTTTTCAAGACTAGTCCAATCCTTATATACAGGAATTATTATAGTTACATTTTTTTTCATATATCTATATTATAGTTTATACTTCTTAGCCACAACCAATATAAATAACGGCTTAATTATACCAAACTTTGTTAATATCCTTTCTATTTTATAAATTACTTTAATCTTAAAAATATTTAGCCCCCTAGATTGATCAATATTCTGAGATATCCCCTCAAAGATTGGATATGAAAGCCCACCAAACTTTAATTCTTTAATTGGGGTAAAGTATTTCCTAAAATTTGAGTATAAATTTTTAGAGTTACATGCTTCTGATGGATCAAAACATCCTGAACTATCTTGTATATACCAAATACCCTTTACTCTATTCATATGAGTTGTTCTTGTCTTTCTATTAAAAGATAATATCAAAATTAATGATGATAATATCTTGTTTATTATTGGTATCTGAAGATAGTCTGGACCAATCCACTCATAAAGATACAAAAGTCCATCTTCGTTTAGAGATTTATTAATCTGCAAAAATAAATTATCCAAATTAAATATATGGTGGATACCATGGGAACCTATAGCTAAGTCGTATTTGTCCTCTAATATTAAATTATTACAGTCCACTATATGTGGATAAAAATTTAAATCAGAATTATTCCGGTTTAAAGAAACTTCACTGATATCAAAGCCGTCTACTTTTTCAAAGTGAATTTTAGGATTATCTGTAAAAAACAGTTTTTCAGATACCATATCACCACAAGCTATAGCGACACCTTTAAGTTTTTTTAGATTATCCTTGTCCTCATGATTATCAACCAATGTATCTTTAACATATTCATCAAATGATTTATCGCCAGAAAAACTGCCTCTAATTTTTAATTGGATATATTTAATAGAACTCCATGCAACGTTTCTGACCATGTCTATATCAATGTTATCCCATGTATCAATAGTTTTTTCTATCTCACTCATTTCATCTCTGTCTTTATAATTCTTTAAATCAATTCTTTTCGCCGTATCATTATGTATATTATTATATGAAATAGTCCTCTTTATAAATGAGAAAGATTTTTTACACAAACAACAAAAGCCATCTTCTCTCAATACTCTTATTGAAATTTTTATCATTCTTTTAATAATTAAAATTTTATCCTTTAAATATCTTATAGGTCTAGTTATCTTCCAAGAAGTTGAACTTCTTAATAATGCAATTTCCTCATCTTTATGACTGATAATATTTTTTAAATCTAAGTTTTTTTGTTCAATTACATTAAGTAGTTCTTGTATTTTATTGTCTTTTGTATTTAATGACTTTATCAATTCTAATTGCATGTCTATAAGTTCTCTCTTTGTAAAATGATTATTATTTTCTATAAATAAGATATTATTACTACCCCTATAAGGAGAATCACTTAACGGTAAAATTCTAAAATTATTTTTCCACAAAACATAGGTCAGGCTTAGTTGGTCTCTTTTTGAGTAATTTTCCACCCAATACCACCAATCCTCCATAATTTTAATAATTTGATTGTTATTATGTTGTCTATATATAATATTTGTCTCAAATAAACCATAATCTTTAGGGAAATTATCATCTTTGATTTTTCGGATTTGAGTCCTCATCTTCTCTTCATCATCTTTGTCAAAACCTAGACAGACATTAAGCTCATCATATATACAGTTTCTTTCTGGGTGAATTGACATTGACATATTCTTTCCATTGGATCTTATATTATCTATGTCATTAAAGATACTATCATTGACTATATTAACATTTCCGTCAACCCAAATACTTTCTTGATACTCTGGGAATAAGATATGTGGGTGTAATTTATGCCACCTAGAATTCCTTACAACATCAAGTTTAGAGAAACGGAGAGGTTTTATCTTCCAAACTGAATTTTCTTCGTTCTTTATATCCAAATCATCAGTAAAACATACATAATCCCAATCTGGGTTGATAAAGGTATGATTTTTAAGATAATCATATTTATCTGTTATACATGTATAAATAACTTTATTTTTTTTCATAAATTTTATCAGGAATCTTAATCTTATCCCCAAAGAAAAAATCATATTCAACAGGGGAGAAAATACTTACTCCTGCTCCAGAATAAAAAGTTAATTCCCTAATATAGAGATTATCATTATCAAAAAACATATCAACACGAACAAAAGGAAAAGGTTCTGAAAGTTTTGTGGCAACATTCTTCATTTCTTCAAATTTTTTAGGTTTCGGTAATTCATCTGCTTCAGGTAGTGTTCCTATTCTAAACTCAACTTTTTCCCAGTTTAAATCATAAATAATTCTAGACCATTTATCAGACAACTTTCCTCCTTTTTCACACAAGACAAATTCAGGAACCCCATTAAAACAAAAAAATTGATATTCTATATCATCATCATTTTTTATAAAATCTTCCAAGATAATTTTAGGTATAATATTTTTATACCCCCACTCGTAAAAATTATAATAATGATTTGATGATGGTTTCAGCCATTCTTCTAGTTTATCTTTTATAATACTTTTATCTAAACAAGATAAATTATTATCAAATACTAAATTCTGCCCAGATCCCCAGTTAACCTTGAAAACTGATTTTTTATTAATCTCATCAAAATTAATTTCACTAACACTATCATAAACTTTTATAATTGGAACATTATATTTATCACCAATTGTGTTGGATATAAAATCTCTAACTTTATACTTGTCTGTGCATTCTGTAATTAATGGATTTTGATAGAAAAGTTTTTGCCACTGAACAAACTCATTTAATGATCTTGGATTATATATATCTAAATCATAGCCCACACGATCTTTAAAGTATTTAGAGATGTTATCTATTATCTCATCTTGTCTATTTTGTCTAATATACTCCTCAACCACTTCTTTAGTCTCCCCTATCTTCTGTATCTGACCGTTTCTAATCAACATAGTCCTATCACAGTATTTTTCAACTGCGGATATGTCGTGAGATACAAAGATGATAGTTTTTCCAATGGCTTTGTATTCTTCAAACTTTTTTAAACATTTTTGTCTAAAATTTTCATCCCCTACAGCTAAAACCTCATCCATTAAAAGTATATCACGGTTAGCGTGAATCGCCACAGAGAAAGCTAAACGGACAGACATACCAGAAGAATAATTTTTTAATTTCTGATCAATAAACCTTTCTAATTCTGAGAAAGCTACAATTCCATCAAACTTTTCATCAATTTGTTTCTTAGTAAGTCCAAGAACCGTTCCATTTAAATATATATTATCCCTCCCTGAAAGTTCTGGATTGAAACCTATACCCAACTCTAGAAACGGAGAAATACGGCCATTGATTTTGATTGAACCCCTGTTGGGAACATAAATCCCAGCCAAAATTTTAAGTAAGGTTGATTTTCCACTTCCGTTTCGTCCAATAATTCCAAAAAATTCACCCCTTTTAACTTCAAAAGAGACATCACTTAAGGCGTCAAAAACCTCTGAGCCACTTTTGTGAAAGAAATTGATAAAAGCTCCTTTTAAAGTAGTTGATTTGTCATGTGGAATAACGAAACGCTTGGAAACATTTTTTACCTCGATCGCATTTTCATTTTTATCGTATATTTTCATTTTTATTTGAATTTATAATTTATATGACTGTTTTATACAATAATATTAAATAGTCAAGACTATTTAATATTCTAGATAATAAAAGCCCACTGCTTTATCATAAGGTATGACAAAATGTTTGGAAACTCCTTTGACCACGATAGCATCTTCAGTTTTATTTTCTATATCTTCCATTATATGTTGATAATCTTATGATTTATTAATGATTTTGTTCACCCCTTGA
>CAZCND010000009.1:25080-33302 GCA_964500195.1 uncultured Candidatus Saccharibacteria bacterium
TTCCATTATATGTTGATAATCTTATGATTTATTAATGATTTTGTTCACCCCTTGATTTATTATACCCCTATGATACAATATGGGTATTCACTAGAAAAAGTCGCGCTTCGCGGCTTTTTCCTTTTAAGTTTCCTTATTAATTCTAAACAGTAAATTATTCAATTCCAAAAACCTTACAGGTAACCCATTTTCTTTTGTTAATCTACGAAGTTTTGTTGATAACCTTGAAGTTGAATATCTTGATCCAACCTTTAATTTTCTAGCACTAGAAACAATAGTAATCTTTGATTCTGCTTCTATTGCCTTTTTTATCAATAGTTCAAAATCACCATCTCCTGTAAATAATATTATTTCTACATCTTTATCTATATTGTCTAAAACATCTATGGTCAGTTCTACATCACAATTACATTTCCAAGAATGTCCCATATTTATCTGTTGAGTTATTTGCATATTGCACTTTGGACATCTTGTAGATATTAATTTATCTTCATTTTTATAGACCAGATAATATTTCGGTTTAACTATTGCTCCTATTTCTTTTAGTTTCAGAAAAATACTATCTCTTACCTCATCACCGTATTGTATACCAGGGTAAAAGAATACTCTATCACAGCCCCAGGTGTCTTTTAGAAAGAGAAAAAGTCTTTCATAATCTATTGCAAACTTCAAGACCCTTAGAGCCGTTGTTTCTGTATTTTGAACATCTATGAAAGCTACTTTCCTCATTTTTAGATATTTAATGTAATAATAATGAATTTTACCTCAGTTATCCTTAATATCAAACTTTATACCCTCTAAATCTTCTCGGCTACCCTCTTCTCGGCTTTTGTGTAAACCAAAAGAGAAATAGTAAAAATCACAACAACCCCTAAAACTAAATACAGAATATTTGAAATATTTGTAAAATAATTTTCTATCAAAGCTCTCTTGGAAAAATGAATAACAAAAGCAAGAGGGTTTAATAGCATAACCTTCTGAATTGTTTCTGGCATCATAGCAAGAGGATAGACAATTGGCGAAGCGTACATCAGGACTTGGAGCAAAACCTCCCAAATCATAGACAGGTCTCTAAAGCGGACAAAAAGAGGGGCAGTCAAAAGAGAAAACGAAACTATTATGATATACAACAAAAAGGAAAAGAAGAAGTACATTAAAATAGCGGGCAAAGAAGGCAAAACTCCATAGATAGCAAAAAAGATTGCCAAAACTATTAGATTCATACCAAAAATAAAAAGAGAGTTGACTGTTGAGCCTAAAATGACCGTCCACCTTGGAACATATATCTTGGTAACCAACTGGGCCTTAGAAAGAAGAGAATTCATGCCGTTTATTGTCCCCTCTGAAAAAAACTGAAACATTAAAATACCAGTTAGCAGTTCTAGTGGATAATATGGGTTGCCAGTTCCGCGAAGATTAAACAGGTGGGAAAAGACAAAATTTAAAACAGCAAACATTAAAAGAGGGCGAAGGACAGCCCAGAAATAACCCAAGACACTATTGTGATAACGAAGCTTAAAATCCGTTTTGGCTAAACGGATAACAAGCTCTTTATAGTTTTCGTGGTTTTTAATCACTTTTCTAATTTTAACATAAATATTTAATTTTAAGAATTGATTTTATTATATTAAAAATAATGTTATTATTCCATCATATATGCCAAAAGTTTCAATAATAATTCCAACATACAACAGCAGTTTGTTTATAAAAAGAACAATAGAAAGTGTCTTTGCACAAACCTTCAAAGACTGGGAACTTTTGATTGTTGATGATTGCTCGACTGATGAGACTTTAAAAATTATCGAGGATTTAGCTAAAAATAATTCTAAAATAAAAATTTTCAAAACTCCCGAAAACTCAGGGGGACCAGCACTTGCGAAAAATATGGGTGTCAAAAATGCACAAGGTGAATATATCGCCTTTTTGGATCATGATGATGAGTGGCTACCAGAAAAACTAGAAAAGCAATTAGAATTCTTTGGAAAAAATAAAGATAAAAAAATAGGAGTGGTCTCTTGTGGGGCCAACCTAGTAAATGAACATGGGAAATGTTTTAGCCTGTATAATCCAAGCAGAGCTAAGTTTGATTTTCCAGAAATTCTTTTGAGAAACCCCATATACAGCAATAGTAGCGTTCTAATAAAAAAGGAAATTATTGACCTAGTTGGTGAAAGAGATCTCAATATGAAATATTCTGAAGATTGGGATATGTGGATAAGAATAGTCAAAGCAGGTTTTAGTCTCTATTTTATCAATCAGCCACTTTTTAACTATTATTTTCATGGTAATAATGCAACCAAAGCCAAGAAAGACAAACTGGTAAAGGTCAAAGATGCTCAGTATGTTTTTAATAAACACAATGATATATATGCAAAATATAATTACTTACATATCGGATATTTTAGACTAGGAGTAATGTATTTTATGGGTAATGCTTACAAAAAGGCAAGAAAAGATTACAGGGAATCTCTAAAAATTAAGAAACTATTTATTTTCTCTATAGTAGGTTACTTGCTTTCTTTTTTTGGAATAATTGGAATTTACCTTGTTTATGCCCTCATTTTCCTCTATCGCCTAATCCACGGCAGAACTTATTTGATAAAAACAGATATTTTTTCGGAGTAAAACAAAAAATGGCTTGCCTTTATCGTATCATAATGATACGATAAATCGCCTAAAATGATACGATTATAATCCATCTTTATTTTCTCTTTCATTTAAGAAGTTTTCAAAATCTTTGTCTCGTTTTACTTTAAGCAAAAACCGTCCAAAAGAATAGGCTTCTTGATTGCTAGGAGCTAAAGAAATAGATTCTCGAACATTTTGAAAGGCTTGATCTAAATCTGCTTTTAACATAAAAAGCTGAGACAGGACTAGATATGAGGCTGGATTTTTAGGGTTTAATTCCAAACTTTTACTAATATTTTCAAATGATTTTTGCCAAATATCCGCATTGTAATTTGTCCCATTAAAGACTACATTTTTCCCTTCTTTCATTTCCACCATCATATATAAATTGAGTATTCCGGAAGTAACTAAGTAGGACTCACTGTAGTTTGGTTGCTTTTTAATACTTTCCTCCATATACAAATAGAGAGAATTTAATTCTTTGAGAAAAATATCTTTATTTTCTCCTTCTGCAAGATATAGCTTTTTCTGATATAAATCAGATAACTTGCCTGATTGATAAGTATCATCCATCACCCCACCAAAAAGTGAAATGCCTTGTATCCCCTCTCTTTGTTGAGAGAGGTCTTTAATATGTTCTCCTATACTAATCTTCATCATACTTCTTGATTCTCTTAGAGGAGCAAAGACTAGTGGGTGCACTAAATAAATTGCTAAGGCCATACTAGGCAAACAAAAATATTTATTTTTAAATTTAAATTCTTTTTCAAACGAAGAGGAAAAACCAAGGCCAATGGCAACAACTAGATAAAACATTAAATAGGTAGTGACTGAATCAAAGACAAAAAGATTTTGAATAAAATAACCAACAAGCAGGCCAGAAAGAACTATCCCCATCGTCCTCTCTTCTTTTTTCCTCAAGAAAACTACAAAAAGACAAACCAAAAGACCAGCGTAAGTAATCAGACCCACAAGTCCAACTTCTGATAAAATCTCCCAAAAGATATTGTGAGGTTTGAAAAATCTTTCTAGTGCATATCCTTCCTCGTATATGTTCGGATTATAATGCCTATCAAAAGTATAAATGTAATTGTTGAAGCCATTACCCAAAATAGGCTTTTCTTTAAAACCATCTCCCGCTATTTCCCAGACTAAAAATCTGTTTGAGGTTTTGGCTTCTGTAAAAACTTTATAAAGACGAGTTTCTGGAGTAGATAATTGCTTGGCAACCCCTAAGATACCCAGAATAAATACAAACACCAGAACCATACCTGAGATTTTTAAATATTTCTTTTTAGAAAAAATCATAAAAAGAAAAACTATTGAGATAGTGGAGATAAAAATACCGAGAGTTGCCCCGTTGGCTATACCGAGCAAAGATAATGGATTACTAAAAATCAAACCAATGTTTTTTAGATTAATAAATAAAGGATTGATAATTAAAAACAAAATTCCAAGGGCAGGCCAGATTTTATTTTTATTTTTTGCGGAAAGGAATAAATAAAGACCAAAAAAAATGTTGAAGAGAATGTATGCACCGAGATAAGAGCTATTGCCCAGCGTAGAACCCTCGTTCATGTTTACAGTAGAAGAATTGAAATAAAAAATAAGCATTACCAAAATGCTTGTTAGAAAAGAAAAAATTAACAACCTCTTCGCCACAAATCTATCTCTCTTCATGAGAGAAGCTACAATAAAAGAAAAAACAAATAAAACACAAATAGAGACAAGCGGGGTTAAACCACCTCGCCAACCAAAAAATGAATTTAAAGGATCTATTCCAAGCAAAGAGCTAACAATCAAAGCTATAACAAAAAGACTAAGGAAAATACTTAAAAACGAAAATCTAATTTTAAAATTTTTATTCCAATCTCCCCAAAGTTTAAATATAACCATCAATAAAACAATAGCAGAAATGGCAATTATTTTAGGAGAATTAAAGATAAACATGTGATGTCCACTAAAACACAAAGGGACAAAGACAACCAAGAAATAAGCCAGATATTCCACCACCCTATATTGCCAATTTTTATTCATAAATATGATTATATCAGAAAAACAAAAACTAGACATTTAAAAGATTTTTAGACAAAGGCAAAAACTTGGATTTAATATATAGTATGTTTTGTTTTATATCCTATGCAAGGTGATAAATAGGAGATGATTCTTCTTGAAAAAGTTGCCAAAATGGCAATTACTGAAAATGAATTTTTGGTGGTTTTAAAGGTTCCAAGGGTATATCATCTTTAAATTATCTTTTATTTCACCATATAAAGCAACGGTTTTATAATTCTTTATAGAATATTCTGAAGAAAAATATTCTAATGCCGAAGTATTAATTTTAGCAAAACTTAACTTTACCTCTATTGGAATTGGAATATTTTTATCTTTCAAAATAAAATCTATTTCCTTCTTATCTGATGTTCTCCAAAAATAAACATCGTCAGTTCCATATTTTTTAACCAATTCACTAAAAATACTAGTTTCAAAGATATTTCCTAATATTTCTTTAGGAAATTCCTTAAGCCATAAAATATTTAATAAACCTGTATCAAAAAAGAAGACCTTAGGAGTTTTAAAGAGCTCTTTTCTTTTGTTTTTACTAAAAGGACGAATAAGTTTTATAATATATGTTTCCTCTAACAAAAATAGGTATTTTTCTACTGTTAGTTTTGATAAATTAACAGTATTTGATAACTCGGTTACATTCAAGAGTTTACCGCTTTGCGATGCTAACACTTCTATTAATTTATTAAACTTATCTATCTCTTTAATTTCAGCTAAGTCTCTGATATCTTTTTTAATATAAGTATCAATTATCTGATTAATATACTTACTTTTCATTTCCACTTCAGGAGTTAAAACTATTTTAGGATATCCCCCATATTTTACATATTCCTCATATAAACTTGTGAGTTCAGATATTTTCTTTTCAGTATAAACTTCTTTAAAATTAATATAATAATTTTTAAACAATAGAAACTCATTAAATGATAAATTAAAAATATCAAAATTTACTGTTCTTCCGACTAGAGAATCCTTGAACTTGCTTTTTATATTAAAACTAGAGGATCCTGAAACAATCAATTTGATATTTTTATGATGATCAACTATCATTTTTAAAAATGATGATGGGTTTTCTAGGTACTGTATTTCGTCTATAAAAATAAATATTCTTTTTTCTGAAAAAGCACCCTCTTCTTTAAGGTATGACAAAAAAGAGGAGACACCCTTGTCTAAGATATCTCTTAGTCTACCATCTTCCAAATCTATAAAATGTGCCTGTTCACCCTTATCTTGAACAATTTTAGCCAAATAATATAAAATGTGGGTCTTTCCTACCTGCCTAGCACCATGTAAAACAATGATATCATCTGTGACCAAATATCTAGATATTTGGTCAACGATTTCCCTTTTGTATAGAATTTTAGGTATTTTAATCATATTTTTTAGTGAATTATTATATAATACACTATACTTTATATCGGATATAAAGTAAAGTCCACTTTACTTTATATCCGATATAAAGTAATAACAGAAAAATATTCCCCCTCGCAAAAAGTTGCCAAAATGGCAATTTTTGAAAATGAATTTTAGGTAGTTTTAAAAAATGGATTTTTAAAACGCTTGTTTTGTAATGTTTATTTTGTAAAAAATTAGACAGAGTTTTTAAAATGTGTCGGTATTCACAAGCCTGCACACCCATATTCCCATAGTTATGCTTTTCAATATAAAAATATCTTTGTTTTGTATTAAGAAATAGATATTGATGTGTTTAACTTAGTTTAGAACATAACAGAAGCAATGGGAATATAGGTGTGCAGATAGTCACCTACACCCATATTCCAATAGTTATGCTTTTCAATATTAAAATATCTTTGTTTTGTATTAAGAAATAGATATTGATGTGTTTAACTTAGTTTAGAACATAACAGAAGCAATGGGAATATAGGTGTGCAGATAGTCACCTACACCCATATTCCAATAGTTATGCTTTTCAATATTAAAATATCTTTGTTTTGTATTAAGAAATAGATATGGATGTGTTTAACTTAGTCTAGTTCATAACAAAAGTAATTGGAATATAGGTGTGCAGACAAACCCCAACACCCATGTTTCTATTGCAGACTTTTTGAGATTCTTTTTTTCAATACAAATAAAGCTCGGCCATTTAGTTTTAGGTTAGTTTCTCTTCGTTTGGCATCTTCTTCGTTTGTATATGCTTCATAGTATTTTAGAGTAAAAGGGCTATGTGATTTAGTATACTTAGACTTTCCATTGTTATGCTCAAAAAGTCTGCGTTTTAAATTGTTAGTTTGTCCTATATACAAAGTTTCATCTTTTTGACTTTTGATGATATAGAGATAATACATAACTTAATTATACAATTTAAAACGATAGAAATATAGGTGTGGGGGCCAGACCTTGGTTTTAGAAAACAAAAAACCACCCTTCGACTTGCGTCTTAGGGTGGTTTTTTGAATACCTTGAGGGTATAAATCTAATACATTTTAAGGTGTATTAACCGAGTTCACATAACTTACAGATTAACAGTTGCTTTAGGTGAAATTTGTAGACTCTCTGAAACTGTTTGACCAGCTACTGAGGTAATCTTGATTTCTGCCCACTTTCCGTTAGTTGTATCAGAGATATTGTATGTTACTCTGAATGTAGTCTTTTCTCCTTCGTCTACTTTCAAACCAGTTGTACCAACATTGTCTACATTATCGCCACTGTACTTTGTAAGAGTTCCTTCACTTCTTGTGACAGGAGCTCCTGCGATAGCAGTAGCATCTGTAAATGAAGCTGTTCCTCCAGCTACTGTTGAGTCTAATATCTCAGAAGCATCAACAATGTAATCATCATCTTCTGCTTCAATGGTGAAGAAGAATTCAATCAATGTTCCTGTTGTGTTAACTGACCACTTCATATTACTTACCAATGCAGCAGATGAGTTAACAGTTAAGATTCCTCCTGTTTGAGTACCACTTATGTCTCCTGAAGAACCATTATCAACTTTATCTCCATCTACCTCTGCTTCAATCCCAGTATAATCTACAACAAACTCAACTGTTGAGCTATTAGCGTAGTTAACAGGTGAATCTTGTTCGTAGAAAGTTACATAAACTTTTGCTTCTTCAACATCTCCAGCATCAATAGTTACATCACCATCAATGTCAAATGTGTAAGTAGCAACACCAGCAGTAACAACTCCATCTGTTAAGTCCTCAGCCTCAAATTCTTCTCCAGCAATCTTTAAGACTACTGAATCAATGAATTTATCCATATCAGCAGCGCCTTCTATTGATGATAAGCTGGTTGTAGCTACAACTTTGATTGATTGAAGATCCATATCAGAAGAATCTTCATCATTATCAAGTTTAAATGCTAAAGCTAAGATGTCATCAGAACTCTTGTTTTCATAAACTCTTACTGTTGTATTGTCTGGGTTAGCTGAAGATGATTTAATTCTTAAATCATCATCTTCTGAAGCTAATTTAAACCCAAATTCTTCAGCTTTATTTGTTGAATCAGACATTATAGCTCCTGTTCCATCTGTGAAACGAACAGACTCAGCTGTTACTGTCCACAAA
>CAZCND010000010.1:0-28097 GCA_964500195.1 uncultured Candidatus Saccharibacteria bacterium
CTCCAGATGGCTCAGCTACCGAACAAACAAGGATGGTTATTAAAAACGATGGAAATGTCGGAATTGGAACTTCTACACCGACAGACGCAAAATTGGTTATAAGTAACTCAGGAACAATTCCCGCCATGGAAATATCATCACCAAACTTAACCACTTCTGAAGCTTTAGTTATTTATGCCCCAGCTTCCACAGGAATTTCAGATGGAAAAGCTTTTTCTGTCGCAGCTACAAATGCATCTTTTGCTTCAGGAATGTTTTATTCTGATGGTAAATATGGAATTGGTCCAGGAACAGGAGCTCGCGATGTCTATCTTTCTCGTCCTGCTACAAGTCAATTAAAAATTTCTTCCGATGCAGGAACTGGAGCAGCTGATTTGTTGGTTACAGGAAAGGCTGGAATTGGAACGACTAACCCAGGGGCTACAGTTGAAGTTGTAGGTGGAGGAGATGGAGCTTCGACAGAATATGTTATAACTTATAACACAGCAGGAACATTTTCTTTCACAGTTCCAGCAGGAGTGACTTCTATAAAAGTTGAAGCTTGGGGAGGTGGGGGAGCAGCAGGTACTGGTTTATATACAGTAGGGGGTGGTGGGGGTGGAGGAGGCGCTTATGCAGCTAACCCTTCTATTAATGTAACACCAGGGAATTCATACAGTGTGATTGTTGGAGATTATGGATCACAGAATGGTGGTAATCCAGACGGAGGATCGTCTTCTTTCAATACTAATACAGTTTTGGCAGCTGGTGGGGAATCAGGCAGTGGAACATCATATGGTTTAGGGGGGAGTACAGGATCTAGTGTGGGAACAGTCAAATATGCGGGTGGTAGGGGAGGAGATGGAAGTTCCTCTTCCTATTATGGTGGTGGTGGTGGTGGATCTGCTGGACCAGATGGAACTGGAAATAATGGTTCGTCATATGCTATTAGTGGAGGAGGAAATGGAGGTTCTGGAGATGCTGGTTCTGGAGGGGCAGGAGGAACAGGTAAGGTTGCTTCAAACGGAAATGGGGGAAATGGAGGAGCTAATACTTTAGGTGGTGGAGGAGGCGGAGGAGCCAGAGGAAATGGTTACAAAGGTGGAAATGGTGGAGCCCCTGGTGCTGGTGGTGGGGGTGGTGGAGGAATGGATGCAACTGATACTGGAGCTGGAGCTGTTGGTCAAGTTAAAATTACATACACCATGGCAGAAGTCCTAACTGTTTTCTCTGTATCAACAACCACAAGCACAAACCTATTAAAACTTCTTGATAATGGAAGACTTGGTATATCAAACTCTTCACCATCTGTTGCTTTAGATGTCACAGGTGATATTGAATACACTGGCACAATCACTGATGTGTCTGATATGCGCCTAAAGGAAAATATTACAGAAATAACTGGAGTGAATGCTTTGTCTATTGTTTCTGCGCTCCAAGCAAAATCTTTCAACATGAAAGACACAGGTAAAAAAGAATATGGATACATTGCGCAAGAGGTAAATGAAATATTCCCCGACGCTGTTTCTATTGTTGATCCAGAAAATGGTTATATGGGTATAAACTATATGGCTTTTATACCTCTGGCAACAGAATCAATTAAAGAATTAAATCTAAATCTAAATGCTATATCAGGCACGATAGTTCCAGTTGTCGGCTCATCTGCTGAAACTTTTGCCAATAATTTCTTTGCCAATATGTTTACCAGAATAGGCACTTGGCTAGCTGATGCAGCCAATGGACTAGAGAGAATATTTGTTCGTGAGGTCAGAACTCAAAAGCTTTGTATTATAAATGAAGCTGGTGAAGAAACTTGTGTTGAAAGAGCTGAATTACAAAATCTTCTAAACGGTGCCGCCTTTGCTGAAGAAGGAAACATAAGAGAAGAAACCGAAGGGGGAACTGAAGAAGGAACAGATAACACAGGAAATGAAACAAGTGAAGAGTCCGGAGAAGAAACAACAGGAGATATTGCCGAAGAAGGAGCAACTCTTGGAGAAACAACGACTGGAGAAATCACTGAAGGGGAAACAACTGACGGAGGAACTAGCACAATAGATACAACAGAAGAGACCACAGATACAATAGACACAACAACAGAGCCAGAAGTGGAGGAACTTCCTCCCGAGGAGGAAGTTCCTCCAACAATCGAACCAAGCGGGGAAACTACTGATACGCAAGAGATAACTCCAACACAAACAGAAGAACCAGCTCCAGAACCAGAACCAGAATCAGAACCAGAATCAGAATCTAATCCTGAACCAGAGTCTACACCCGATCCAGAACCTACCCCAGAACCATAAAACCAAGGCCTGGCCTTGTTAATAAGAGCACATAATTTTTAGAGTGTCTATCTTTTTAGGTAAAAAGGCTTGCTTTTCTTATCTTTTTAGAAATTAGACAAATTTTAGAATGTGTGCTCATATTCACAAGGCCTTGCCTTGTGAATAAGAGAACATAAATTTTAATCCGTCTATATTTTTTGAAAAATATGTTTATATTCACAAGGCCAGGCCTTAAAAATAGGCAATTTTATGGATTTGTAATCCATAAAATTGCCTATTTTTGTGGATTATGTTAATATAAAAATATGATAATAAGAGAGCAAAAAATAGAAGAAAACATCTCACCCAAAAGGGCACTTATTGTTTATGGTCCTAGGCGAATAGGAAAAACTACAATTGCTAAAAAATACTTTGAAAGTTTAAACCCTAAAAAATCTATCTATGTAGTGGGAGATGACATAAGAATACAAGAACTTTTAAACAGCTTAGATAGAAATAATATTTTAGATTGGGCAAGTCTATATGAAAATATAATTATAGATGAGGCTCAATATATCTCAAAAATAGGCAATGCCATAAAGATGATAATTGATGAATGTCCAGAGAAAAACATTATTCTTACAGGTTCTTCATCTTTTGAACTCTCACAACAGACAGGAGAGCCTCTTACTGGTAGACAATTTACTGTAATTCTTTTGCCTATAATGCAAAAAGAATTAAAATTAAGTAATTTTGATTTAAAAAATAATCTTGAACAATATTTATTGTATGGGTCATATCCAGAAGTTTTAACCTCAAAAAATACCAATGATAAAAAACGGATCTTAGACGAACTTATAAATTCCTATCTCTTAAAAGACATCCTTGTGCTGGATAAAATAAAATCCTCACAAACTCTAATAGATATCTTGAAAGCGTTGGCTTTTCAGATAGGAAATGAGGTTTCTTTTAATGAAATAGCTTTAAATGTAAAACGAGATGTAAAAACTGTCCAAAGATATATAGATATCTTAGAGAAAACTTTTGTTATAAAAAGAGTAGGTGCCTATAGTAATAACCTTAGAAATGAAATTACTAAAAAAAATAAATTTTATTTTTATGATTTAGGGATTAGGAATGCTATCATAAAGCAGTTTAATTCTTTAGATGATAGAAATGACATAGGTGCTCTATGGGAAAATTTTATATTTATGGAATTATATAAAAAATCTTTAGCAGAAAATAAATATGAGAATTTTTATTTTTGGAAAACGACAGATAATAAGGAGGTTGACATAATTATAGAAAAAGATGGAAAAATACAAGCCGTAGAATGTAAATTCCGAGAAAACAGAGAAACGAATCTGAAAATATTCCTTAAAAAATATCCCAAAGCTGAAACCATAATAATAAACCGAGACAATTATTTAAACTATTTTTAAACCAAGGCCTGGCCTTGTTAATAAGAGCACATAATTTTTAGAGTGTCTATCTTTTTCTAAAAAATAGCTTATTTTGTATATCCTTTTAAAAATTAGACAAAGTTTTAAAAATGTGCTCATATTCACAAGGCCAGGCCTTGGTTTTTTAGTTATCCACCTGTTTCTGAGTCGGAAAATAATTTCTGAAAATGAATTTTAAACTTTCAAAAAAAATTCAAAAAATTGTCTCAAAAAAACTTTGAGATTAAATACTTTAATTTTGTTTTTTTAAAAAAATATTGACGAAAGTCTAATAATTTTTTGTAGTGCTCTTTTTCTTTCAATTTTCTTGTCTTAAAAGTTTTGAAAAGGGTATAATTAAAATTATAAAGTCGTAAAAATTATCATCATTTTTAAATCACCATGTCTCCAAAAAAGAAAAATACAAAAGTCTCAAAGATTGCCGAAGAAAAAAATAAAAAACCATCGGTCGGTCAGAAAAAAAACAACAAGAATAATTTTATTAAGAGTGTTTGTAAGAGAGATGGATCTATAGTCCCATTTGAGATAGAAAAAATAGCTAATGCTATTAATAAAGCAATGCTTGCCACCGGGGAAGGATCAGAAAAAGAGGCTTTGTCTGTGGCCAAAAAAGTATTATCTGAGATAGAGAAAAAGGGTAAAGAAATCAAGGGTTTTATACCGAAAGTCGAAGAAATTCAGGATATCGTTGAAGCTCAACTTATGCTTTCTGACTATATCAAAGCATCTAAAAGTTACATCCTATACAGGGAAGAAAGATCCAAATTGCGAGCTCAAGGATTTTTGGTTCCTGCTCGTGTAAAAAAGTTGGCTGACGATAGTAAAAAATATTTTAAGAATCAATTTTCTGAATTTATTTATTATCGAACTTATGCTAAGTGGATAGAGGGTGAGGGAAGGAGGGAAACTTGGATAGAGACAGTAGACCGCTATGTTGATTTTATGAGAAAAAATCTTGGCAAAAAATTAAAAGAGCAAGAATACAAGGAGGTAAGAGAAGCTATTTTAAAACAAGAGACAATGCCATCGATGCGTTTAATGCAGTTTGCTGGCAAAGCCGCAGAAACGACAAATGTTTGTGCTTACAACTGTTCATTTATTGCACCATCTGCAATTGAAGATTTTGGAGAGACTATTTATATATTAATGTGTGGTGCGGGTGTCGGTTTTTCAGTAGAAAGTAAAAACATACAGGCTTTGCCTCAAATAAAAATCCAAACTGGTAAAAAAGTACCTACTTTTGTTGTTCCAGATAATAAGGAAGGCTGGGCTGATGCTCTTATTTTAGGTATGAAAACATGGTTTGATGGAAATGATATTGATTTTGACTTTTCTAAATTACGCCCAGCTGGAGCAAGACTCCAAACAATGGGGGGAAAAAGTTCTGGGCCTCAGCCTTTAATTAATTTGCTTGGTTTTACAAGGGAGAGAATATTAAAGAGACAGGGTAGGCACCTAAGAAACATAGATGCTCACGATATAATGTGTAAAATTGGAGAATGTGTTGTGTCTGGAGGTGTCAGGAGGAGTGCCCTAATTTCTTTGTCTGATTTTGATGATCAGGAAATGAGAGAAGCTAAAGTTGGGCAGTTTTGGGGAACCGAGCCACAGAGAATGCTTGCAAACAATTCTGCTGTTTATAATACGAAACCAACAGAGACAGAATTTTTGGAGGAATGGATATCTTTAATTAAATCAGGAGCAGGGGAGAGAGGAATATTTAATCGAGAATCTCTGTACAAAACACTACCAAAGAGAAGATTGGAACTTTCTAAAAAATATATTGGAGAAATGGGGACTAATCCTTGCGGTGAGATTATTTTGAGGTCTAAACAGTTTTGTAATTTGTCCGAAGTTGTAGCTAGAGAAAATGATAACGAAGCATCTCTTCTGAGAAAAATTAGAGTTGCCACCATTTTAGGAACTTATCAATCTACTTTGACGAAGTTTCCTTATCTAAGCAAGACTTGGGAAGAGAATTGTAAAGCTGAAAGGTTGCTCGGTGTTTCCATTACTGGTCAATGGGATTGCAGAATAGCAAGAGATGGTAAGGTCTTAGAAAAATTGAGAGCCGAAGCTATAAGAATAAATAAAATATATGCTAAAAGATTTGGAATAAACCCATCATCTGCCATTACTTGTGTTAAACCATCGGGAACTGTTTCTCAGACAGTTGATTGCGCTTCAGGTATGCATCCACGACATGCCCCATATTATATAAGAAGGGTTAGAATTTCCGCGACTGATTCCTTGTTTAAAATGTTAAAAGATCAAGGTGTTCCTTATCATCCAGAAATAGGGCAGACATTGGAAAATGCTAATACTTTTGTTCTAGATTTTCCTATGAAATCGCCAGCTGGATCAGTCTGCAAGGATGATGTTTCAGCCTTAGAGCAATTAGAGCATTGGAAGATTGTTAAATTAAATTATACTGAGCATAATCCATCAGTTACAATTTCCGTTGGAGATAATGAATGGATAAAGGTAGCTCATTGGTTATATCAGAATTGGGAAATAATTGGTGGACTTTCTTTCTTGCCAAGAAATGATTTTGTCTATCAATTGGCTCCATATGAAGCTATTGATGAAAATACCTATAAAGCATTATCTAAAAAGATGCCAGAGATTGATTTTTCAAAGGTCACAGTTTATGAATTAAAAGATGAAACAGAAGTCAAGAAAGAACTAGCCTGCGTTTCTGGAACCTGTGACATTATTTAATTTAGCTAAAGGTCTTTTATTAGATTAATTAGAGGCGCCACAACCTATGGTTGTGGCGCCTCGACTTTAGAACCTATATAATAGAAAAATGAGAACAACATTAATTATATTTTTAATTTTAATATTTGCAGGTGGAATTTATTTTATCTATTATTACTCACAAGAAGATGAAATTGGACCGCTTGATTCTTTTGCGGAATGCATAGAAGAATCGGGGGCTAAATTTTATGGAGCCTTTTGGGATACTTCAACAAAAGAACAGAAAAAACTTTTTGGTCCATCTAAGAGACTTTTACCGTACATAGAATGCACTGCGTCTTCAGAGATGTATCAATTCCAAAGCGAAGATTGTAAAAAGGAGGGAATAGAGACTTACCCAACATGGCTTTTTAAGGGCGACGGATATATTTTTGGTGTTGCTAGCCTAGAAAAACTAGCCGAAAGGACAAATTGTGAACTACCATCCTCTTCTATTTAAATATTGAAAAATAAGGGTTTTTAGGTCAAGACTAGCCTTCTTGTTTTGTGATATAATAGTAATATGAATAAAATAATCATAGCTAACTGGAAAATGAATCCAGCCACAAACAAAGAAGCAGAATCACTTTTTAATTTAACTAAGAAAAAGTTACCAGTTTTAAAAAATAAAACAGTAGTAGTCTGTCCTCCTTTCCCCTATCTTTCTATTTATAAAAATTTTAAATCTAAAAAAGTATTACTTGGTGCACAAAATGTTTCGCCCGACGAAAAAGGCTCTCACACTGGAGAGGTTGCCCCGTCAATGCTTTCATCTTTTGGTGTTAGTTATGTAATAGTTGGACATGGAGAATGTCGAGCAAGGGGAGAGGATAATTTTTTGATTAATAAAAAAGTTTTAAATTTAATTAAAAATAATTTAATCCCAGTCTTGTGTATTGGAGAAAAAGAAAGAGATCAAGAGGGTGCTTACTTATCTTTTTTAGAAGAGCAGATCAAACAATCACTTTATGGAGTTAATAAGACCACAGTTAAACAAATAGTTATTGCTTATGAACCTATTTGGGCCATAGGACAAGATGCTAAAAGAGAAGCTTCCAAAGAAGAATTTATGGAAATTAAAATATTTATTAGAAAAATATTAGCTGATTTATATGATCCAAACACTGCTTCACTAATTCCAGTTTTATTTGGTGGTTCGGTTAATTCTTCTAATTCAAGATATTATGTCGACGAAGGAGGTGCTGATGGCCTCTTGGTCGGTCGCGATAGCTTAGACTCCGAAAAGTTTGAAGCTATTATAAGGGCATTAGATTAAAATGAAAACAATAAAAGAATTAAATAATATTAGAGGTAAAAGAGTTTTACTCCGAGCTGATTTTAATGTGCCAATAAAAAATGGCAAAATAGCTTCCACTTTTAGAATAGAGAAAACCATACCAACTATTTCTTTTTTACAAAAGAAAGGAGCTAAAGTAATAATTATTTCTCACTTGGGAGACAAAGGTGAAGAGAGTTTGGAATTGGTGGGTAAAGAGCTTAAAAAATATATTAAAAATGCTCGTTTTATAAAGACTCCAATTCTTTCAGATGAGACAGAATCGGCAATAAATACAATGGAAAAAGGAGATGTTGTTTTGCTTGAAAATCTGCGTAAAGAAGACGGAGAAAAAAAGAACTTTCCATCATTTGCTAGGGCCCTTTCTCGTTATGGGGATATTTATGTTAATGATGCTTTTTCTGTCTGTCACCGAGAACATGCCTCTGTGGTAGGAATTACAAAGCATTTACCTGGTTATGCTGGTTTCCAGCTTGTTGAAGAAGTAGATAATTTGTCTAAAGTTTTTGTGCCCAAGCATCCTTTTTTGTTTATATTAGGTGGGGCTAAGTTTGAAACAAAAACTCCATTAGTTAAGAAGTTTTTACGGTTAGCTGATAGTGTTTTTATCGGAGGAGCCATAGCCAACGATTTCTTGAAAGCCAAAGGATACGAAATAGGGAAGTCTTTGGTTGGAGAAGAAAATTTTCAGATATCACTTTTTTTGAAAAACAAAAAATTGATTTTACCAGAAGATGTTGTAGTTTCTGATGGTTCAAAAAAACGAGTCACTTTAGCTGAAGATGTTTTACCATCCGAGACAATTCTTGATGTGGGGCCACAAACTATTTCTAAAATAAAAAAGATGGCTAGTGAATCAAAATTGATTTTGTGGAACGGGCCACTAGGAAAATATGAAGATGGTTTTATAGATTCATCTTCTCTTTTGTTAAAAGAAATAGCTAAGAGCAAAGCCATAAGCATGGTTGGAGGAGGGGATACTGTTGCCTTGGTTACCAAGTTAAAACTTGGAAATAAAATTAGTTTTCTTTCCACAGGAGGTGGTGCCAGCCTAGAATTTTTAGCAAAAGGTATTCTCCCTGGTATGCGAGTTTTAAAATAAAACCAAGGCTTAAGTATTTTTTTGTAAGACGAACTCTTCTCGCTCCAAGATTATTGCTCCAAAAAACACGGATATTTTAGTACTCTAAAATTCCTATGCTCGGACCGTCGTCCTCCGCAATGTTTTTTGAAACAACAATCTTTTCGCTCAGATGTTTGCGAAACTATTCTTTCTATGTCCATATTACCAAGGCCTTGCCTTGGTAATATGGACATATTTTAGAAACTTTGTCTAATTTTTCACTAAAATACCCTTGAAAAACAAGGGCATTTTAAATTAGAATTTTAAGATGATAGAAAATTAATTTTCAAAAATTCTTTTATTTAGCTAAAAATTTCTTAATTTTTTGTGCTATTTTTTCTGCTTCTCCTTCTTTATATCCTTTTTTAGGGTATTCTTTGAAATGATCTTTATTAAATCTAGGAATTAGATGAACATGAAAATGGGGAACCTCGTTTCCAATTACAGAAACAGAAACATAATCACATTTTAAGCTCTTCTTTAAAACTAACATCATTTTTTTAGCTAAACAAAAAATCTCTTTAATGATTTTATCATCTGCCTCTTGCATCCAAATCATATGTTTTTTGGGGATTATTAAAAGATGCCCAGGGTTTACGGGCTTAATATCCAAAAAAATCAAAAAACTTTTGTCCTCATAAATTTTATAACAAGGAATTTCACCTTTAATGATTTTACAAAATATACAATTTTTATTCATATTTATAGAATATCATATTTTGATCTTTCTTTTAACCATAAATTTGTGAATTATGATACAATCTCTAAATATGCCAAATCATCAAGATTTAATTGAAATTCTGTTGCAAAACAGGGGAATAAAAAGAGAAAACTGGGACAAGTTTTTAAATCCATCATATGAAAACGATCTTAGTGACCCGTTTCTTTTAAAAGATATGGAGAAGGCTGTTGTCCGAATCTTTGAAGCTATTGAAGCCAATGAAAAAATTGTTATTTTTAGTGATTATGATAGTGATGGCATTCCGGCTTCAGTTATTATGCATGATTTTTTTAAAAAAATTGGCTTTGAAAATTTCTCAGTCTATATTCCAGACCGTTACGATGAAGGTTATGGTCTCTATCCAGAAATAATTGATACTTTTATAAAAGACAAAGTTGGGCTTCTGATTACTTTTGATCTTGGTATTACGGCTGTTTCCGAAGTTGCTCAGGCTGAAGCTTCTGGAATGAATGTAATAATAACCGATCATCATTTACCTGTCACCTCAATTCCACATGCCTATGCTATCATTGATCCTAAGGTAGATAGGGGAGATAATATTAAAAAAAATAAAAAAGCAGAAGAAAATATTTTCAACGATTTTTGTGGTGCGGGAATCGCTTTTAAGTTAGTTCAAGCACTTATTAAAAAATATGGTGATTATTGGAAAATTAATAATGGTTGGGAAAAATGGTTGCTAGACATGGCTGGACTTGCTACTATTGCCGACCAAGTTCCACTCCTTGATGAAAACAGAGTCTTAGCTTTCTATGGACTAAAGGTTTTACAAAAAGGACGACGATTAGGGTTATCTGAGCTTTTAAAAAAGGCCTCGGTAGATGTGACAAAAATAAACGAAGAAGATATTTCTTTTACACTAGCTCCTCGTATAAATGCAGCTTCGAGAATGGCAAGTCCGATGCTTGCTTTTGAAACACTATCTACTACTGATTTAGTTCGTGCAAAAAACTTGGCAGATGAGCTTTCAAAAATAAACGATGATCGTAAATATTTAGTTTCAAATATTATGAAAGAAGCGAATAAGATTTTAAAAAAGAGAGAATTAAATGAAATTATTGTTGTGGGAAATCCAAAGTGGAAAGTCGGTGTTCTTGGTATTGTCGCTTCTAAAATTGTTGAAGAATACAAAAAAACGGTTTTTGTTTGGGGGGAAGAAGGGGGTTGTTTGAAGGGTTCTTGTCGTTCACTAGGTGATATTAATTTAGTTGAAGCAATGAGCTCTTTGCCAGAAAATAGTCTGATTGAATTTGGAGGGCATAAAATGGCGGGTGGATTTTCTGTGTCCCACCAAGAAATTCATTTTTTGGAAGAAAGAATATTGAGAGTTTACAAAGAAAAAGTTTTATCATTAGAAAAAGAGGAGGCAAAAGCAGAGCTTACCATTGATCTGGATGATGTCACTGAGGAAAATAACAGAGCCATAGAAAAACTTGCTCCTTTTGGAGTGGCTAATCCCAGGCCAAAGTTTTTTTTCAAAAATGTTGAGATTTTTTCTGCAAAAGAATTTGGTAAAGAAAAAAACCACTTAGAATTATCTTTTAAAAACAGTCGAGGAAGACAGGTAAAAGCAATTAGCTTCTTTAAAACGACTGACAGTTTTAATAAAAAACTAGAAACAGGTGTCAAAATAGATTTAATTGCTACTTTTGAAAAAAATAATTTCGCTGGTCGTTCAGAGTTAAGATTAAGAATTATTGATATACTATAATTATGAAAGAAAAATTAGAAATATACACAGATGGTTCATCGCTTGGTAATCCTGGTCCTGGTGGTTGGGGAGTTGTTATCACTGAACAAGAAAAGATAAAAAAAGAATTAGGTGGTTTTGAAAAAAACACAACTAATAACAAAATGGAAATTAGGGCAGTTATAGAATCTTTAAAATATCTAAAGCAAAATAATTTTAATAAAGAAGCTATCATTTTTGTTGATTCAAATTATGTTCTTTTTGGAATAACAGAATGGATTTTTAATTGGCAAAAAAATGGTTGGAAAACCGCCAACAAAAAACCAGTTCTTAATCAAGATTTATGGCAAGAATTGTTTTTACTAAAAGAGAATTGTCCTGCAATGTTATCTTGGCAAAAAGTAAAAGGTCATTCTGGTCACACATTTAATGAAAAAGCCGATGAGATTGCCACTAGCTGTGCCTCAAAACAAAAAACCCATTCGTAAAAGAATGGGTTTTTAAATTTTTAAATGAAAAAAAGAGAAATAATTATAATTTTAGTTTTAATAACAATTTCTTTATTGAGGTTTATTTTTCGAGACAATAATGTGACTATTTTTGATAAGGCTGTAGGAAAGGAAGTAACATTTTCAGGTTTAATTGTTGATACTCCAGATATTAGAATAAATAATCAACATTTAAAAATAAAACCAGACGGAGATAAAAATTACATTTTGGTCATGACTAGTCGAGGCAAAGAATTTTCGTATGGTGATTTAGTTGAAGTTGTAGGACTGTTGGAAAGACCAAAAAATTTTGTGACAGATAACGGTAGAGAGTTTAATTATAAGAGATATTTAGCCAATCAAAGAATATTTTATCTAGTTAAGAAAGGAGAGGCAAAAATAATTTCTAGCGGTCATGGAAATATAATCAAAAGACATCTCTTTAATTTAAAAAGAAATTTTATTAAAAATATAAATAAAGTTTTGCCTAGTCCTGAAAGTGATTTAGGAAGTGGTCTTGTCCTCGGAGTTAGGGGAGGTTTTGATGAAGAGACAAAAAATGAACTAATTAATACAGGGACTATTCATATAGTAGCCTTGTCCGGATATAATGTTTCTATTATTGCTGAAGCGGTTATAAAATTTTTTGGATTGATGTTGCCATCTGGTGTTTCTATCATTTTAAGTATTATTATAATAATTTTGTTTGTTTTAATGACAGGTGCTGGATCGACAATTGTTCGGGCTGGAATTATGGCTACCATTATGCTTTTTGGGAGACTTTCGGGCAGGACGTATTTGGCTGGTCGAGCTTTAGTTATAACTGGTTTAGTGATGATTGTTTTTTCTCCGACAATAATAACTGACATGTCTTTTCAGTTGTCATTTATAGCTACAGCTGGGGTTTTATTTATTACCCCGAAAATTATTAAATTTTTTAAATTTATCCCTCTCCGTTTTGGTCTCAGAGAAATTGTTTCATCGACTGTTTCAGCTTCCATTTCCGTTTTACCTCTTTTGCTTTATTTGACTGGAGTTTTTTCTGTTGTTTCTATCCCAACAAACACGATTATTGCCTTAGTTATTCCTTACGCTATGCTCCTTGTTTTTCTGACAGGTATTTCTGGTTTTATTTTTCCCACTATTTCTTTATTTTTTGGTTATCTAGCTAATGTTGTTCTTTCTTTTATCCTCATTATTATTCGCTTCTTTGGGTCGCTTTCTTTCTCTAGCTTTACCATCCACTCCTTCCCGTTATGGCTTACTATTTTAATTTATTTATTTTTAATTTGGTGGGTTTTTATAAAAAATGAAAAATCGTAAAAAACAAATTGGATATATATTGGTTTTGGCTATTCTCTTTTTGGGTATTTTTATTTTTTATTTGTCTCTCAAACAAGACAAGCAGTCTGGTTTATTGAAAGTAGTTTATCTTGATATTGGCCAAGGTGATGCAATATTTATAGAGACTCCAAGCAAAAAACAAATTCTTATAGACACAGGTCCAACTGCTATGATTTTGTCAAAGCTTTCAAAAGTTATGCCTTTTGCAGATCGGTCTCTGGATTTAATTATTTTAACACACCCTGACCAAGATCATATTGGTGGTGCCTCCCTTGTTTTAGATTCTTATGAAGTTGGTACTATTTTAGTGACTGATTTTTATTCTGATACTTCACTGGCACAAGAACTAGATAGTAAAATTGAAAAATTAAAATCAAACAAGGTGGTTGCTCGAAGGGGACAGCGTTTTGTGTTGGATCAAGAACGAAATATTTATTTAGATATCCTTTTTCCTAACAGAGAAATAGCCCTACTTGAGAGCAACGAAACTTCCATTGTCTCTCGGCTTACTTACGGACAAAAATCTTTTCTTTTTGTTGGTGACTCTTCCATATACAATGAAAGTCTTATAATGTGGAAAGAAGAAGATGGGACGGTAGATTCGGATATTTTACTTTTGGGGCACCACGGATCAAAAACTTCTTCCAGTATTTTGTGGTTAGAAAAAGTTAGTCCGGACTTGGCCATAATTTCGGCAGGTCAAAACAATCGCTTTGGACATCCAAGCGAAGAAGTTTTAGACAGGTTAGAAAAATTAAATATCCCACATCTCATTACTTTTCTAGAAGGAAATATTGTTTTATTCTCAGATGGACAAAAAATATTTCAAAAATAAAAATCTGACCAAGTGTCAGATTTTTATTTTATAACTCCAGCTTTCTTTAGAACCGCATAGGCACCGTTTTTATTGATAGTTTTAATTGCTTTAGTGGAAATGGTCAGAGAGAAATATTTCTTTAATTCAGGGACATATATCCTCTTTTTTTGTAGGTTAGCATACTTGCGAACCTTGCCAGTCGGGTTAAATTTGGTAGCACGAACAGAGTTGGAGTACCCCCCAGCTACCTTTGAACTCTTTTTGGTTATTGGACAAACTTTCGCCATATGTGAAATTATGCTATCATATATCTCGTAATAATGCAAACCTAGTTTTTGGGTTTCTTTCTTTTATTACCGCATATATGACTACTATCAATGGAATATTTTATGTAATAGTTTTAATAATGTCTGTGGTAATTCATGAAGTTGCCCACGGTTACTCAGCCTATCTTTTAGGAGACAATACAGCCTTTCACAAGGGCAGACTAACATTAAACCCACTTAAACACTTAGACATTTTTGGTTCCATTATCTTGCCTCTTCTTCTAATCTTAACGAATTCTGGTTTTGTTATAGGTTGGGCCAAGCCTGTTCCTTATAATCCTAACAATTTAAAAAAATGGAAATACAGCGAGCTTGTTGTTGCCATCTCTGGTATTTTAGCCAATCTATTTTTAGTTTTATTGTTTTCTTTGGCTATTAGGGTTGCTACCTATTTGGGCCTGCCTTTTCTTTCAGGCATTGGGACAATAGTTCCTTTCTACCAAATAGCTTCTATTATAGTTATCACTAATCTTGTTTTAGCTATCTTTAATTTAATTCCGATTCCGCCACTTGATGGTTCGAAAATTTTATTTACCTTTTTGCCGAGGCAGTTTTTGAATTTCAAGATATTCCTTTCTCGTTGGGGTTTTTTCTTCCTGATATTCTTTATTCTTTTTATTTGGAAACTTGTCGCTCCTCTTATTTCAATAGTTTTTTCTTTTTTGACAGGCCTGGCTATTTAAAGACAAAAGCTTGCTTTTTTGCTTTTCTTGTAGTAAAGTATTTTCACTAGTCTTTTGTGACTATTTTTGTTTGTATAAAACAAATTCGGTAGTATTAGAATTTATATTAATTAAGAATGCCAACAATAAATCAATTAGTCCGAAAAGGACGTAAAAAAACAAAAGCTAAATCTAAGGTTGTTGCCTTAGCTCGAGGTTTTAATTCTAAAAAGAACAAACCAGTTTTTTATCCTTCTCCTTTTAAGAGGGGAGTTTGTACAAAAGTTTCGACGACAACACCAAAGAAACCGAACTCAGCTTTAAGAAAGATTGCTCGTGTCAGATTAACAAATGGAATGGAAGTCACTGCCTATATCCCAGGAGAGGGTCACAATTTACAAGAGCACTCTGTTGTCATGCTTCGAGGCGGTCGTGTTAAGGACTTGATTGGAGTTAGATACCATATAGTTCGTGGAAGATTAGATACAGCTGGAATCGAAAAAAGACGTCAAGCCAGAAGTCGATATGGAAATAAAAGGCCTAAAGCATCTTCAGCTAAAGCATAATAATATAATATGAGAAGAAAAATAAAAAATAGAAATATAGTTGAACCAGATATTGTTTATAACTCACAAAAACTTGCTAAGTTTATAAACAACATAATGTTAAATGGCAAAAAAGAAACAGCTCGTAGATCAGTCTACAAAGCCTTTGATATTATTAAAGAACAAACAGGTAATCCAAATCCACTTGAAGTTTTTGATACAGCTATCAAAAATGCTAGTCCACTCGTTGAGGTTCGCTCTCGCCGAATTGGTGGAGCCAACTATCAGGTTCCTAGAGAAGTTAGACCAGAAAGAAGAACAGCCCTTGCTATGAGGTGGATAATAAATGCTGCAAGGAGTAAAAAAGGAGCACCAATACATCAAAAATTAGCTGAAGAATTGATATCAGCATCTAAAAACGAAGGAATCGCAGTCAAGAAAAGGGAAGATACTCACAAGATGGCAGAATCTAACAAAGCGTTTGCACACTTTGCTTGGTAGTAAAAAGAAAAACCACCTCACTGTGGTTTTTCTTTTTATTTAATGTATACTAAAGAAAAATTAATACTATGAAAAATTTTATTGAATGGCTCCGCTCGCGAGATTTTCGCCGAGCGATGAGAGATGTTTTAAAAGAAGCTAAGCCCAAAGACAAATAACCTTTGGGTTTTTTGTTGCAAAAAAGGGGATAATGTTATATATTAATGAAATAATTGACTTTTTAGTCTTTTTTATTTTTAATAGCTTATTTACGAATATTTATGCAAAGAGATTACCCGTTAGAAAAAGTTAGAAATTTTGGAATCATTGCTCACATTGATGCCGGTAAGACAACCACCAGCGAGCGCGTTTTGTTTTACACTGGAGTTTCTCACAAAATAGGTGAGACCCATGATGGTGAGGCAGTGACCGACTGGATGGAACAAGAGCGAGAAAGAGGAATTACCATTACCTCTGCTGCCATTACTTGTTTCTGGACACCAACTTACGATTTAGAAAACAAAAATCTAAAACATCGTTTTAATATAATAGACACCCCAGGTCACATAGATTTCACTGTTGAGGTTAAAAGATCTCTCCGTGTTTTGGATGGAGCCGTTGTTGTTTTTGATGGGGTAGCTGGAGTAGAGCCACAATCAGAAACAAACTGGCGCTATGCGGATGAAGCTCAAGTTCCAAGAATTTGTTTAGTTAATAAAATGGATAGAACAGGAGCTTCTTTTGAACACTCTTTCAAAACTATATTGGATAGGTTGAATAAAAATGCAGTTAGAATGCAGATTCCAATTGGGGCTGAAGAGAATTTTGAAGGAGTGGTTGATTTGTTAAAAATGAAAGCCTACTATTTCGATGGAGCTATGGGAGAGAAGGTTGTAGAAAAAGAAATCCCAGAAAACCTAAAAGCTGAAGCAGAAAAATATCACAACGAATTAATAGAGAAAATAGTTGAGCTAGATGATACTTTAATGGCAGAATATTTAGATGGCAAGATTCCTGAAATGAAGACATTAAAAGCAACACTGCGAAAAGCAGTTATTGCCAATAAAGTTTTTCCTGTTTTTACTGGATCAGCTTTAAAGAACAAAGGAATTCAATTGGTTCTTGATGCTGTTGTTGATTATTTACCAAGCCCCATAGATATTCCTTCTATTGCCGGAGTAAACCCAGATACAGAACAAGAAGAATTACGACACACCTCAGATGAAGAGCCTTTCTCAGCTTTAGCTTTCAAGGTTGCAACAGATCCTTTTGTTGGACAACTTATTTATTTCAGAGTTTATTCTGGAAGTCTAGAAGCTGGAAGTTATGTTTACAATCCAAGGACAAGAAACAAAGAAAGAATTGGCCGTATTTTGCGAATGCACGCTAACGATCGAGAAGAAGTTAAAAAAGTTTTTGCTGGAGAAATCGCTGCAGCAGTTGGACTTAAAGACACTATAACTTCAGACACTCTTTGTGATGAAGATCACCCCGTAGAGTTGTATAGGATTATCTTTCCAGAGCCAGTTATTCAATTAAGAGTTGAACCAAAAACAAAGGCTGACCAAGAAAGAATGGGAATGGCTTTGAACCGCTTGGCCCAAGAAGATCCAACATTTAGAGTTTCCACAGATCAAGAAACAAACGAGACTATTATTTCAGGAATGGGAGAGCTTCATTTGGAAATTATAGTTGATCGAATGAAAAGAGAATTTAATGTTGAGACAAATGTTGGTAAACCACAAGTCTCATACAGAGAAACCATTATGGGCACAGCTGAAGCTGAAGGAAAATATATCAAGCAATCTGGAGGTCGTGGAAACTACGGACATGTTAAAATTAAAGTTAAACCAATGGATATGTCTATCAAAGATGAAGATCTTCCAAAAAATACAAAGAGAGATGGAAACTTCGAATTTGTAAACAGTATTAAAGGAGGAGTTATTCCACAAGAATATATTCCAGCTTGTGAAAAAGGATTTAAAGAAGGATTAGACAGGGGGGTTTTATCAGGATTTAGAATGGTCAATGTTTCTGTCGATCTTTGGGATGGTTCTTACCACGATGTTGACTCCAACGAAATGGCTTTCAAAATTGCCGCTTCAATGGCGGTCCAAGATGCTTGTCGGCAAGCTCGCCCCGTTATTCTAGAGCCTATGATGAAAGTTGAAGTTGTTACTCCAGATAAGTTCATGGGAGATGTGACTGGTAGTCTTTCATCTAAGCGAGGTTTAATTGAAGGAATGGAAGAGAGGGGAATGAACCAAGCAATCAAAGCTATCGTTCCTTTGTCTGAAATGTTTGGATATATGACTTCTCTTAGATCAATGACTGAAGGAAGAGCTAGCTTTACGATGGAGTTCTTAAGATATGATGTTGTTCCTCAAAATGTGGCTACCTCAATCATAGAAAATCATAAATAGAGAAAAAAGCCCCGCAAAATTCTTTGAATTTTGCGGGGCTTTTTAGTTTTTCCCAACAATGTTATAATCCAAATATTATTAGTTAAATTTTCTTAAATATGCAGAGCAGTAAAAAAGAAAATATAAGTGTTGTTGCTTCTTTTGTTTTAATTGTCGCTATTATTTTTGTAGTAATTTTCTTTTTGTTAAACAGGCAAGAGAAAGAAAATCCTCTTGATTGGGTAAATAAAAATCCTAATGTGGGGGAGCAAGCAAAAGATAGTGGAAAGATGGAAGAATCAATGGGCACTTCTCAAAGCAATATGGAAAGAGTTTCAAAGGAAGGAGATGTATTATCAATGAACTACACAGGTCGTTTAGAAGACGGTAAGGTTTTTGATTCAAATGTTTTAGCCGAATTTGGTCATGTTGAACCTTTTACTTTCACTCTTGGGGCTGGGCAAGTTATTGCTGGCTGGGATGAAGGATTAGCCGGAATGAAAATAGGAGAAAAAAGAACCCTAACTATTCCTCCAGAGAAAGGATATGGACAAAGTGGGGCAGGGAGTATCCCTCCAAACTCAACCCTAATCTTTGACGTAGAATTGGTGGATATTAGATAGAAAAAAACAAGACCGACCTTAAAAAGTCGGTTTTCTTTTTGCTTTATCTTTATGCTATAATTTAACTATGGAGACATTAATAAAAGATAAAAAAATAAGTGTTTCGTTGTTTGTATTATTAGTAATTGTTTCGTTGTTTTTTGTTGCCAAAATAGTCGGAGAGGTTAAAGGTAATTTTGGGGAAGATGAATCTTATAATGTTATTACTGTTAAGGGGGAAGGTGAAGCCATCGCTGTTTCTAATATTGCCACTCTAAATATTAATTTAGAAGAAGAAACTACTACTTCTAAAGAAGCCCAAGAGGCGTTAAATAAATCAATTGAAAAAACTCTTAGCTATCTAACAGAACAAGGAGTTGAATCAAAAGATATCAAATCTACTTATGGAGGAATCTCTCCAAGATATGAATATGTTAAAAGTTATTATTCTTCAGGCGAAAGAAAGTTAGTTGGTTTTACTGCTCGCCAATCTATTGAAGTTAAGATTAGAGATATAGATAAAGCAAATACTATCCGTACTGGATTAGCAGAGCTTGGAGTTGATAACATAGATGGTCCAGATTTCTCTATTGATAATGAAGAAGGATACAAAGAAGAGGCCAGATCCAAAGCTATAATAGATGCAAAAGAAAAAGCAAATGTTTTAGCAAAAGATTTAGGGGTCAGGTTGGTGAAAATTGTTAGCTTCTCAGATAGTGGAGATTATTATTCTTACCGAGAAAGTAGCATGAAAGTAATGTCAGCTGTTTCTATGGATAGTATGGCTTATGGAGTGGAAGAAGCTGGTGCTCCTAGCTTGCCAACAGGAGAAAACAAGATAACTTCAAACGTAACTATCACTTACGAAATTCGCTAAATCAGAAACCCAAAAAGACCCTTGTTTTACAAGGGTCTTTTTGTTATCTCTTTTTTAGGTTGACATTAGCTTCTAAACAATGTACTCTTTATATAAGCCCTGCGGGGTGGTTTTTAATAAGAGAGGAATAATTTAATTATTATGAACAAGACAACTAACTATATAAAAGAAGTAATAGCAGAATCTAAAAATGTTACCTGGCCTACAAAAAAACAAACAGTTTTCTTTACTATCTCTGTTTTAGTGATCTCTGTTTTAATAGCCTATTATTTAGGTCTTTTTGATTTTATTTTTCAAAAAGGGCTTGGTTATTTATTGAATCTTTTCTAATTATAAATTTTAATTTTTAAAAAATATGGCAAAACAAGAATTAAAAGGGGAGAGGAATTGGTATGCTGTTCACACTTACGCCGGATATGAAAACGCAGTTATGCGTAACTTAAAACAAAGGGTTGAATCATTAGGGGTAGGAGACAAGATTTTTAATGTTATTGTTCCTATAGAAAAAAAGATAAAAATAAAAGCTGGAAAAAGAGTAGAAGTTGAAGAAAAAGTTTTCCCTGGATATGTTCTAGTGGATATGATTGTTGACGATAATTCTTGGTATGTTGTTCGTAACACTCCTCGTGTTACTGGTTTCGTTGGAGCAGGAGTTAATCCAGTGCCATTGGCAAAAAATGAAGTTGATGAATTGTTTGACAGAATGGAAAAAGATAACAACAAGAGTAAACACCAGATAGATGTTGAATTAGGTGAGATTGTTAGGATTTCAGATGGCCCATTTAAAGATCTAGAAGGAAAAGTAGATGATATAGATATAGAAAGAGGGAAGATCAAAGTTCTTGTTTCCATGTTTGGACGAGAGACTCCAGTTGAACTAGACTTCCTCCAAGTAAAAAAAATCTAAGGCCTTGCCTTGTGAATAGCACAAGGAAAAAAGAGTTTCGTCAAATTTTTAGAAACTCTTCAAAAAAATAACCTTTTATTAAAAGGTTATTTTTTTGAAGGTGTAGTTTTTGACAAAAAATAGATTTATTACCTTATTCACAAGGCAAGGCCTTGGGAATACTGACACAAAATCTCAAGCGTGTAAAGATGTAAAAACTTGATTTATCATAGATGAAAGTTTTATATTACTCATATGGCAAGCAGAAAAACCCCTTTTATTTCTGGTGAATATTATCATTTATACAACAGGGGAAACAGTAAACAAATTATTTTTAGAAATAAATCAGACTACCATCATTTTATCAAGCTTCTTTATCTAGCTAATACTAAAGAAAGTTTGGTTCTTCGAGACCTCTATACAGATTTCAACACTCACCGACCAGGTGAGCGTTTGGTTTATATAGGCGCTTATTGTTTAATGCCAAACCATTTTCATTTAATAATCACTCAATCAGACAAGGGTAACATCAGTAAGTTTATGCAGAAACTTTTAACTGCTTACTCAATGTATTTCAATACTAAATATACTCGTACCGGTTCTTTGTTTGAAGGAAAATTTAGATCAAAACATGTTGGTAATAATAGATACATGAGGTATCTTTTTTCTTATGTCCTACTTAACCCCATTAAATTGATTAATAAAGATTGGCAAAAAGAGGGGATAGAGGATAAAGAGGAAGCGATTGATTTCCTAAACAGATATGAATATTCATCTTTTAAAGATTTTATGGGGGTGGAGAGGGTGGAGAATAAAGTAATTGATCGGGGATACTTCCCCGATTATTTTTATAATGCTGACTTTGCTAAAGAAGATATCTTTGAATGGATATGCTATGACACTAATTTAGAGAAAATTAAAAAACAAGTCAAAAAAATAACCAAAATGAAAAGAAAAATAAAAGTTAAAAAATATAAAACCGGAGTATTAGGGCAACTCAAAACAATTTGATTTCTTGGTTTTTTTATGTTAAATTATTAGCTGTTACGCTAAGCTTCATTTATAGTTAATTTTATCTAGAATTATCTAGTTTAATAAATTATGGTAGCACAAAAAATAATCAAAAAAATAAAAGTTAGGATAGAAGCTGGACAGGCTACTCCAAAACCTCCGCTAGGTCCCGCCTTAGGACAAGCTGGAATAAACATTGCAGAGTTTTGTCAAAAATTTAATGCAATGACCGAAAAGATGCAAGGAAATTTAGGTGTTTCTATTTTAGTTTATGAAGACAGAAGTTATGATATTAAGGTTAAGAGTCCAGCTGTAGCCGGTTTGCTTTTTAAAGCATTAGGGATACAAAAGGGATCTGGTAAGCCTAATCTTTCTAAGGTTGGGAAAATAACCAAAGAGCAAATTAAGGAGATAGCTAATAAAAAAATGGCTGATTTAAACGCAAAAGATTTAGAGGGGGCAATGAAAACAATAGAAGGATCAGCTCGTTCAGCAGGAATTACAGTAATAGAATAATAAAAAACATAAAAAACAAAACCACCACGGTGGTTTTGTTTTTTATTTTTTATTGATATAATTCAAGAGTGAGGTCGTCTTATTAAAAAATTATTTTTTATCAAAATTTATGAAGAAAATATTATTATTAGTTATAGCTTTTGGGGCTTTGTTTGCCTTTAGTACATCTTCGGCTTCCATGAAGCAATTAGGTCAAGATAAACCCCTTTTAAAAGGGGAAAGCAAGGCTATTGGTAAAACAGTCTCTGATGAAGTTGAAATATCAGTTTCAAATTCAAAAGAAGATGTTAACGAGGAAGAAGATTTATCAGAAAGTAAAGGAAATCCTAACAAGCCTGGTAATGTGGGCGAAGAAAATAAAGTAAAGAAACAAGAGATGGCAGGAGAGGAAGCTCAAAAAGGTCCAAGTGAAATGGCACTACAAAGAAGAAGTGAAGTTGCCAATCGAGTCCACGAATTATTAGAATTAGCAGATCGAGTTGGGGGAATAGGGGAGCAGGTTAGAGCTTTTGTCCAAGACCAAAATGAAAAAATAGAAAAAATAGAAGAAGCGGTTTCTTCTGTTGAATCAAGAAGTGGTTTTGCCAAATTCTTTGTTGGAGTTAAAAACGACAAGGTAAAAGAAGTCAAAGATCTTCTATCTGAAAACAAGCAAAAACTAGAAACATTAAAAGATCTCAAGGTCGAAATCAAAGAAACCACAGACCTAGAGACTTTTGAAAAAGCAGTTAGCCAAATAGAGGAATATATTAAAGAAGTTGGAGATAAAGTGGAAGAAGAAGCAAAAGGATTTAGCCTGTTTGGTTGGTTGTTTAAATAAAGAAGCAGAAAATAAAAAGAGCACCCTCGGGTGCTCTTTTTATTTTTGTATTCTTTCAGTATATTCTCCTGTCTCTGTGTTTAATATTATTCTATCTCCCTCTTCTACAAAGAAGGGGACATTGATCTTTACATCGTTTTCTAGTGTTACCAATTTTCCTCCTCCGTTTGCTGTATTACCACGAATGGAAGGTGGAGCTTCTTTTACCATAAACTCCATTTTGATAGGTAAAATAACTTTAATAATTTTATCTTCACCATCTTTTTGCCAAACCATTGCGGTTACATTTTCATTGGCTTTTAGATATTTGGCTGAATCTCCAATTATATCAGCTAAAATAGAGAATCGGTCTTTTGGATTTTCTGGATCACAAAACCAATATTCTCCTTTATTGTTGTAAAGATATTTAATATCTTTTTTAGAGACATCGGCCTCTTCTGCTTTATCAGAGACATGAAAAGTTGCATTCCAAGTTCTTCCAGACAAAAGACTCTTTAGTTTGACTTGATTTTGAGGTTTGCGTTGTTGAGTTCGGGCAATATGGTAGTCCAAAACTTCGGCTGGCTCACCTTCATAAATAATGATTTTCCTTTGGCGGATTTCGCTGTAATCTAACATATATTAAAGGGTGATTAACTAATAACCCAACTATTGTATCAGAAAAGCTGCTCTTTTTCAATAAGCATTTTTGTGGCCCAATAAATCCATTGACTATGGTTGTAAAATGTTCTATTGTTTAGGTAGAAGATGTTCTTTTCGATTCCATACTACTTAACCAAGACTGCAGAGATGCCCTCTTGGATCTACTTTTAGGTTAAACAGATGTTGTCCCATACAACGGGTGGCTAAAAGTCACCCGTTTTTATTTTTTATGTTAAGATGCAGAGAAATCTAAAAAAGGACAAAAAGAGGCGACCAAAAAATGAACAAAAACGAAAACCAGCAAAAAGAACTTAACCTAAGAGTTTTAGGTAAGGTTTTAGGATTTTATTCCAAATCTTTTTCAGATGAAAATTTTTGGAAGACGATGTCCCAATTGGGCTTAAGTGAAGAATACTTAAATGGTCTTCACAGAAGTGGTGAAGAAATAGGGGAGATGGTTGCTAAATCTTTAGATAATGCTTACTACTCCCTAAGAAACAAAATCAAAAAGAATTTATCAAACACTACTTTTAATTTTTAATATCTGCCCTTGGCAGGTATTTTTTATTCCCCCGCACTTGAAACTTGTAACTCATTAAATCTAGACCTCACCTCCTTTAGAATTTCATCAGATAATTTTTTGTTTTCTCGCAAAAATGTTCTAGAAGCATCATAACCTCTTCCTAATTTTATCTCCTCAAAATCTCCCTTCTCTCTTTGTTTTGCGTTTCCTAAATAAGAGTAAACAGCACCGCTTGTTTTTGAAATTATTCCTAGTTTTTCTCCGAGAGCCATCAGTTCTCCTTCTTTTGAAATTCCTTCACCGTATATAATATCAAACTCTGTTTGTTTGAAAGGGGAGGCTACTTTGTTTTTAACCACTTTGACTCTTGTTCTGTTTCCGACAATGTCTTCTCCTTTTTTAATCTGAGCAATTCTCCTGATATCCAACCTTATTGTGGTATAAAACTTCAAAGCTTTTCCTCCGGTTGTAGTTTCTGGGTTTCCAAACATAATTCCAATTTGCATTCTTATTTGGTTGATGAAAATAATAACAGTCTTTGAATTAGCTACAATAGCAGTTAGTTTTCTCAATGCTTGTGACATCAGCCTTGCTTGCTTCCCGACATGTGATTGTCCCATATCTCCTTCTATTTCATCACGAGGGGTAAGGGCTGCGACTGAGTCTATAACTATAACATCTATTTTTCCTGAACGAACCAAACTTTCTGTTATTTCCAAAGCTTGTTCGCCATTATCTGGTTGTGAGATTAAAAGTTCTTTAATATTGACGCCTAATTTCCCAGCGTAATCAGGATCCATGGCGTGTTCGGCATCTATATAAGCACAAATACCTCCTTTTTTCTGCGATTCTGCAACGATGTGCAAAGCTAGCGTTGTCTTTCCAGAAGATTCTGGCCCAAAAATTTCAATCATTCTCCCTCGTGGTACACCTCCCACACCGAGAGCCATATCAAGTCCAATTGATCCAGTTGGTATGACATCAATGTTTACTTTAGGAGAGTCTCCCATTTTCATAATGGCCCCCTCTCCAAACTTTGTTTGAATGGATTTAATAGTGTCTTCGATTGCTCCACCTATTTCTTTTGGGGGTGCTTTTTTTGTTGTTTTCTTTTGCATGTTTAAATAATTAATTAATAATAAAAAACAAAACTACTTTTTTAAAGCAAATGATGAAGAATTTTTGTTAACATATAATTTAAATTCTTTTTCGGTTATTTTCCCGAACTTGTCTTCAGCATATAAAGAGATGACAGAGTAGCCGGGTTGGGGGACTAAGACCTCTTTAAAAACTCCTTCTTTATCTATAAAAATTTCTCGCCCGTTTATTTTTAAATGTTTAGCTCGAGGAGCTTTGCCTTCTACTAAATACACTGGGCTATCTTCTGACTCTGACATTGTAGCTTCCAATTCCACTCCTTTTCTGATAAAGCTCATTTTTTCCCATCCAAAAGATATAATAACAGCAAATAGGGCAAAACAAGAAACGAACCCCACCCACCATTTTATATTTTTTGCTATATGTATTCCCATATATTTAATTATCCACTTCTTTGTTATTTTGTAAAGGCTCGTTTGTGCCACTCGTATGATCCATTGGTTTTTCTAAAACATCTCTTGGTTTTGCTCCATTAGCTCCACCAATAATACCTCTTTCCTCCAGCATATCCATTAATTTTGCAGCCCTAGCATAGCCAATTCCAAGTTTTCTTTGCAAATAAGAAGTTGACGCTTTGCCTGCTTCAATCACTATCATTCTGGCATCTTCATATAAATCATCTTCACCACTTTCATCACTACCAAAGTCATCAGAGAACAAGCTGTTTCCTCCTTTATCAATACTACCAGATAAATCTATCTGGCTTGGAATTTCATCAATAAATAATTTTTTCAAATAATCAACAACTCTTTTAACTTCTACTTCTGAAACAAATGCACTTTGTAGTCTTTCTGGTGTTGGACTTTCAGCACAAGCATAAAGCATATCTCCAGCTCCAAGTAATTTTTCGGCTCCTCCTTGGTCTAGGATAGTTCGGGAATCTATTTGTGAAGAAACCTGCAAGGCAATTCTTGTTGGAATGTTAGCCTTAATTAAACCAGTAATAACATTAACAGATGGTCTTTGGGTTGAAAGTATCAAATGAATACCAACAGCTCTAGACATCTGAGCAAGTCTGACAATGGCACTTTCCAATTCTCTTGGATATGTCTGCATAATGTCAGCTAATTCATCAATGACTATAATGATGTATGGTAATCTTTCAGCCTCAATCCCTTTCTTTTTAGCTTTTTCATATACATTCTCGTGATATGACTCTATGTTTTGAACAGATTCAGCTTGTAAAATATCATATCTTCTGTCCATTTCTCTCGCTGCCCACTTCAAAGCGAGTATTGTTTGCTTGGGTTGGGTGATAACAGGGGTAAGTAAATGGGGGATTTTGTTATATAAAGTAAGTTCAACTCTTTTTGGGTCAACCATAATAAATTTCATATCATTTGGTCCATTGCGATAGAGTAGAGAATTGATGATTGAATGAATAGTTACAGACTTTCCTGATCCAGTTGTCCCCGCTACTAAAAGATGAGGCATTTTAGCTAAATTACCAAAAACTGCTTTACCTGAAAGTCCTCTCCCTAAGGCAACTGTTAAAGGTTTTGAGGAATCTGTGAAAGTTTTATCTTCTAATAAGGTAGCAAGTCCAACTGTAGCTTTTTCTTTGTTTGGTATTTCTATACCAACCAATGACTTCCCTGGAATAGGAGCTTCTATTCTAATGGACTTGGCTGATAGGGCTAAAGCTAATTCATTTTGTAAACCAACAATTCTAGAAAGCTTAACTCCTTGGGCAGGTTTAAGGGAGTAGCGAGTAACAGTCGGTCCAATAGTAACATCGGCCATCTCAACAGGAATACCAAAAGTCATTAAAGTTTTTTGGATCATATTCATATTTCCTTTCATATCTCCGATATTTGGTTTTCCCTTATTTCTTTCAAGTAGTGATAGTGGGGGAGGGACATAGTCTGTGTCTTGTTTCAAAGCTTTATTTACCGCTTTGTTCACAATCTCAGGATCTTTCTTTTCTTTTTCGACTTCGGCGATTTTTGGTTCTATTATTTCGTTCTCCTCTTTTTCTGGTTCTGCTTTTTTGGCTACTTCTTCTGTTTTAAAATCTCCTCTCTCTTTTTTCTTGAATCTTGCTTTCAAGAATTCCCAAATTTTTTGGAAGAGTAGTGCGACTCTTGGTTTCTCTTTAGATATGATGATGGTTGAAATTACAAGTATTGCTCCGAGAAGAAGAATTCCTGCATAGACTCCAAAGAACCTGACGAATGGCCAAGAGACGACATTACCTACGTGCCCACCGACTACTATATTGTTCGGTTTACCACTTCCGTTGGCTACGACATCAAAAATTCCTAAGAGCGACAGAAAAATTAGAGAGCCAAAAATTACATTTATAGTAGCAACTTTTGGTTTGTCTTTTTTCAAGAAAGAAATTCCGAGGAGTATGAGTCCGATAGGGAAGAGATAGTAACCAAAACCAAGAAGTGGGTGGAGACCAGAATAAATAGAATTGCCGACCACCCCTGCTATTCCAAAAACTGAGAGGAATACAAGCAAACCCAAAACCACAAGAATGACTCCCCAGATGATAGATTTTGTTTCCGGAGATAGCTTTTCTATTTCGATTTTTTGATTACTTTTTTCTGTTTTATTTTTTTGATTTTTCTTTGCCATAACTTAGAAGATTATATCATAAAGCAGGGACTTTTTCATACTCATATTTTAGACAAAAACACTGCCTCGCTCCAAAGATTATTGTCTCAAAAAACACGGATATTTCAGTGCTCTGAAATTC
>CAZCND010000011.1:0-25719 GCA_964500195.1 uncultured Candidatus Saccharibacteria bacterium
GTTTAAATTCACCGTTAGTATATAATTTAATATGTAACTTATTAATCTAATTTTTTAAAAAATATAAAAATGAAAAATCCTACAAGTTTTGATTTAGAATCTTTTGCAAACAATATATTTGAAGAAAAAAAATATCCCAAAGATTTAGATAAAGATGTTTCTGACCAAATAAAAAACGATATCTTGTCAGCACTAGAAGACAGAATAAATGCTGTTATTATAAACAATTTACCAGAGGACAAACTAGACACCTTTAGTGAAATGATTGATCAAGAGAATCTTAATGATGAAGATGTCCAAAAGTTTTGCTCAGAAAACATAAAAAACCTCGAGGAATTAATCGTGGCCGAATTAATAGTGTTTAAACAATCTTATCTCTCTTAATATGGAAAAGGAAGGACTACTCAAAGACAATAAAAATGAAGGGGTTGTAATTGTGGGGCAATCAGAATTAACAGATCAAAAAAAGGATGGAGGGCAATTACCCAAAAAAGATACAAGGGAAATAGTTATAGATAAAAAAGATACAAACAAACCTCGAGTAAAACTGACAAAAGAAGAAAGGGGGAAAAGAGAGGCTCTTAAAAATGTAACGGGAGCAAGGTTTACTTTTGTAGATATTGATAATCTAGCTGAAGCAGAGGCTCACAAGTCAGCAGACAATGAGATAGCAAAAATATCTAGAAGTAAAAATATAATCAAAAAATTCTGGAAGGGAAATCTTTTTAAAGAATATTACAGGCAAAAAGAATACACCGTGGCCAGAGAAAAAATAAAAGAAGGAAACAACATATACGCCGGGAGAGATCTTGACTCAAAAGCACACGAGAAAGCCACAAAAGCTATCACCGATCGTTTTATGTCTCAATACAAAGAGGTTATCGGCACAGACGAAGAAAAAGAAATTCTTAAATCAGATAACCCGGAAAATAAAAAGATGGTTCAAGGAATAGAAGAACTGGTCTTTAAATATGCAAATAATAAGATTGATGAATTGAGTTTTACAAATGAAAAAAACAGAATTTTTAGAGAGATAAATGGGGTTAAAGAAAAAGAAAAAGGAGCAAAAATATACACTGACAATTTAAAAGAGATTGCTATGAATATTAGGGTGGCTTTGGAGCATGGAGCTAAAATGGAAGAAATAAAAATGAATACGGAATTAATTATTGGAAAGGCTAAAAGCAGTTTAAAAACCGAAGCTCACTTTAATAAAGTCGACAAGCTGGCTGATAAACTAAAAAATTCTAAAGTAGGTAGATATATTAGTCCAGCAACTTTAGCAATGGCTACCGGATTAGCTTACAGCTTGTCTATAACTCTTGGTAAAAAGGTAGCATTTAAGGCGGGTGCAGTTGCCAGCCTAGGACTAGCCGTTGGGGCTGTCGGAGCAATAGCTGGAATAGAAGAAAGCTACAAGGTTACAAAAGAAAGAAAACAACACAACCTAGAAATGGCTGAGGGTGGTTCTTTTGATGAAAAGGATAAGGGTAGAGTTAATTTAGAAAAGTTCAGATACGACATGGTTTCAGCAAACGATCTTCGAGAAGAAATTGAAGGTGTCCTAAAGCAAAAAGAGTCAAAGGAATTAAGGAAAAAATTAACCGAGGAAGAAATGGATCAAGTCTTAAAAACCCTTGCTAAAATAGAAGCAAGGAGAAAACTCAACTATGAAAGAAAAATTGACTTAATTTCATATTCAGGGATCGAAAATGTCGAGGAAGAAAGAAAAGAACTAGATATTCTGGTGGCAAAGGCTAAATGTCAAATGAGGAAAATTTCATTAAATTATCCAGAAAAAGAGAGTTTTGATTCTTATCTATCTAAACTTACCGAAGTAGAAAAAATAAAAATAATGGGCGGAGAAAGTGGGCTAGATAAAAAGGATAAAAGTTTTAAAAAATACAAAAACAAAAAGGTGGCTAAAAAAGTCTTGAGCACAGTTACAATTGGGGCTGTTTTTGGTCTAATAGCACAAGAAGGAATCGCACTTGTTGATGACAAGGTTCAATCTATTTTTGAAGGAGTAGGTGATCAAACAATAGAGCAAACACCTTTAAATAAAATACTTAGTTTAATAACGGGAGAGAGAAGTTCTCGTTTGATAGAGGGCACTGATCAAATACAAGTAGGGGCCAGTGAATATATAGCTAACCACCAAGAACAAGTTACAAACATCATTCGAGAAAATTGGATGGACAACAATACAGATAAATTTGACTTAAATGAACTTCTGCTCAAATGGGGTGGTGACAATGGTTTAGACAACAAAGGTAATATTGCTATGCACATAAAGGATATGGCTAGTGATGGTTCTTTTCACGATAATATTTCAATGGATGTACCAAAATTGACAGATAGCGGAGCTATGAAAGTTATCTTCTCCTTAACGAACGAGACACAAGGTCATGTTTTTGAAGTTCCTATCAATGCAGATGGTAATATAATAATTGATCCTGATAGTGAAATAGGAAAATTATTTTTTAATATTAACGATGGTGGTCAAGTTTCTTTCAAGGGTCGTTTTGCTGAAATTGTTAAATCCTTAGGGTCAAATGGAGACGGAACAGAAAAGGTTAGTGTTATCTCAACCCTAGTAGGGCAAGGAAACAATAATATCACTGATACCATTAAATCTTTCCAAGAAATTCCAATAAAAACACAAATGCCTTGGTTTTTAACATTTTTAAGGAACAAAGGAATACGCCCAGCTTCTTTTGGTGAAAAAAATAAAAACACAATAGATAATACTGTCTCAAAAGATAAGAGACCTAGTGAAAACATAAGAAAAGGGAATACTGAAAAAGTTATACCTATTATCGAAAACGAACAACAAAAAATAAAAACTGAAATTAAAGACAAAAAGAAAAAGAAGGCTAACTCAGTCGAAAAACCAGATCAAGAAATAGTTGAGAGTGGGAAGTTAACAGAAGGTAAAACGACAAAAGAAAGAATAAAAACAGAGAAGTTGTTAGAAATTGGAACAGAAATATTTGATGAATCTGGAGAAATAATCTTTAGAATAATTGACATAAGAAGAAGGTTTTTTCTACCAGATGTTTTGACACTTCAATTTACAGACAAACAAACTAATCAGGTCAGATATTTCACCAGAAACACGAGAGATATAATTAAAAAATTAAATAGAAAAGAAATTAAAATAAACAAAATATCCGAGAATATCAAAGTAGAAGACAACGAGGATGTCAGTTTCTTTATGAAATAATTTTATAAATTTGGTTTTTTAGATTTATACTAATATAATAAACCTGTGCTATATCTTGAATCTCTAAATGAAAAACAGAAAGAGGCCGTTTTATATACCGACGGGCCTCTTTTGATTGTGGCAGGAGCTGGGGCAGGCAAGACAAAAACTATTACCCATAGGATTATTCACCTTATCCACCAGGGGGTTAACCCAGAAAATATTTTAGCTGTTACTTTCACTAACAAAGCAGCTCGTGAAATGAGAGAAAGAGTCTTTGACTTATTAGAAGAAAGAGAGCAGGGAAACAAAACCACCGTTGACAACTTTGGTAATTTTAAAAACACTCCTTATGTATCAACGTTCCACTCTCTTGGGGTAAAAATAATTAAAGACAACAGTTCTGTGATTGATCTACCAAAACATTTTTCTATTTTAGATGAAGATGACTCTATGTCTATAATTAAAGAAATAATGAAAAGGCATGATATTGATCCTAAGGCGCAAGAACCAAGAAAAATAAGATCAATTATTTCAAAAAACAAAGGTGATTTTGTCTCAAGCGAAGTTTATGCCGGTATGTCCCAAAGTTATTTTCAAAAAATGGTTGCTCTTATTTGGGGAGATTATGAAAATGAATTAAAAAAAGAAAAAGCATTAGATTTTGATGATCTTCTAATCAAAGCAACAAAGATTCTTAAAGAAAATGAAAACATCCGTCTCTTTTATCAACAAAAGTGGCAATACTTGCATGTCGATGAATACCAAGACACAAACCAAGTTCAATACGAGATGGCGAGACTCTTAACTGGGCAAAATAAAAATATTTGTGTTGTCGGAGATACAGACCAAAATATTTATAGTTGGCGAGGAGCAAATATTAAAAATATGTTTCTATTTGAAAAAGATTATCCCGAAGCTAAAATTGTAACCCTAGAACAAAACTATCGCTCTACAAAAAATATAATTGAGGCTGCTAATAAAGTAATTGAAAAAAATATTTACAGGGTTCCCAAAAATTTATTCACCGAAAACAAAAAAGGTGAAAAAATAAATTTATGCGAAGCCTATGATGAACAAACGGAGGCAGATTATATAGCTAAAAAAATAGAAGATTTAATCCGTGATGGATCCGATCCAAAAGAAATAGCTGTTTTATATCGAGCCAACTTCCAATCAAGAGTCATAGAAGAATATCTATTGAAAAAGGGAGTTCCTTATCAAGTGCTTGGTGTAAAGTTCTTTGACCGCAAAGAAGTAAAAGACATTTTGGCTTACTTGCGAGCATCTTTAAACAAAGAGAGTTTATCTGACGTCAAAAGGATAATAAATAACCCGACAAGAGGCATCGGCAAAACAACAATTGCTAAACTTTTTTCTGGTGAGACGAAAGAAATTCCACCAAAGACAATGACTAAAGTTAATGATTTTTACAGAATACTAGATGACATAGAAACTTTTTGTTTTGACCACAAACCAAGTGAAATTATAAAATATATTATGGATAGAAGCGGTACAAAAGACAGTCTAATATCTGGGGCAAGCGATGATTTAGAGAAATTAGAGAATATAAAAGAGCTAGTAACACTAGCAACAAAATATGACGGAGAAGAGGAGGGGCTAGAGAAACTAATAGAAGACGCTTCTCTTTTTTCAGAACAAGATTCTTTGGCACAAAAAGATGTTGGAGTGAGGTTAATGACTGTTCACGCCGCTAAGGGTTTGGAATTTAAAAATGTTTTCATTAGTGGACTAGAACAAGGATTATTTCCATATAGTAAAGATGGAGAAGATGGAAAAAAGGATAAAGAAGAAGAGAGAAGATTGTTTTATGTGGCCATCACTCGAGCTAAAGAAAAATTATTCTTAAGTTATGCCACAATAAGAACAATTTTCGGCAACAAGCAAGTTAATAGCCCAAGTGAATTTATTTATGATATTCCATCAGAACTAGTTGATTTTGAACAATCTTTTTATTCAAAAAGAGGTAAAGTGGTTTATTTAGATTAATGTTAAAATATAAAAATGAATCATCGCTCCAAAAAATCCCTTGGTCAAAACTTTTTAAAATCAAAAACGATTTTAAACTTAATGTGCCAAACTGCTTTTTTAAAAAAAGATGACACTGTTTTAGAAATTGGCCCGGGGAAAGGATCTTTGACTGAAAAAATTCTAGAAGAAGGGGTAAGTACAATTGCCATAGAAAAAGATGACGAGCTTTTTTCTTTTTTAAAAGAAAAATTTGATAAAGAAATAAAAGATGAACAATTAACACTAGTGCATCAAGACATTTTAGATTTTAAAACAGATCAAATAAAAAATAACTACAAGATAATAGCCAACATTCCATATTACATAACTGGATTGATAATAAAAAAGTTTTTGTCTGAGAAAAAACAACCAGATGCTATGGTTTTGCTTGTTCAAAAAGAAGTTGCGGATCGAATTACCACAAGAGACAACAAGGAAAGTATTTTATCCTTAAGTATTAAGGCTTACGGGGATGTAAAATATATCAAAAAGGTTTCCAAAAAACTATTTAGTCCACCCCCAAAAGTAGATTCGGCGATTATACATATTAGTGATATTTCTAAAAAGAATTTTTCGAACGAAAAAATTGAAAACACATTTTTTGATGTTATTCGAGCAGGCTTTGCCCACAAAAGAAAACTCTTAATCCGAAACTTGGAAAATATTTCATCAAAAGAAGTGCTACAAGAAACCTTTAGTGAGTTAAAGATAGACAACAAGATCCGCCCCGAGGATGTTCCTTTGGAAAAATGGCTTTTGTTAACAAAAAAATTGTTTAAATACTAGGTTTTTTTGTTAAAAAGTAATATAATGTAGGTTGTACCTAAAGACCATTCTTATTTTCTATGGATAACTTTAAAAAATATCTGCCAAGCAAAAATTTTATCAGTTTTATCTTGCTAATAGTGACCATTGTTTTGATTTTCCTTGTCGGCAAGGGGGTTATTTCTTTAATTAAAAACAGAGAAAGAAGAGGTGGAGAAAAACAACCAGAAGTTGTTTCTATTAAAGAAATTATAGACGAAGATGATAATAATAATGGAATTCCTAACTGGGAAGAATATTTTTGGGGGTTAGATCCTAAAAAAAACGGCAAGAAAAACAAAGAATTTGTCTTATCTAAAAGAGAATTAGCCAATCAAGGGAATAGTTCTTTGGAAAATGGAGAACCAGTTGTTTTAACAGAAAACGAAGCCCTGTCTAGAGATTTCTTTGTTGCTATATTGGCACTATCTGAAGAAGGACTGCTTGACGAAGACTCCATCAACACAATCGCCGAAACCATAGGCCAAAAAGTAGTCGCCGAACCGATAGAAAACAGATATGTTTCAGCAAATGTTATTTTAGATGACAAACACACCATCGAAGGAATAGGGGAATATTATCAAAAAGTAATAGATTTAATAGTAAAATATAACAAAGGGAAAGATCTGGGAAAAGAAATTACTTTAATTTCTATTGGTCTAGGGAGTAATGATGAGCAAGCCTTAATAACGACAAGAGCTATTGCCGTGGCATATAGAAATCTTGGGGAAGAATTAATTAAAATAAAAACACCAGATATTCTGATTGAAAACCACCTTCAAATGGCAAATAGTTGCGAAAAAATTGCACAATCCATAGAAGGACTATCGCTTGCAATTGAAGATCCAATTTTAGCCATAAAGTCATTAATTAATTACCAAAAATATTCAGATGAATTTTTAGCAACAATCAACTTAGTAGAATCTGAATAAAAAGTATTCTTTAATATGAGTTTTAGTGATATAATTAATCAGTAATTACAATGAGCAAAGGATGTTATAAAAAAACAAATAAATGGCTTATTCTAGGCTTTTTAGTTTTTGTTTTTTTAGTTGCGACCCCACCAATTAAAACATATTCTGAAGCAATAGGAACTTGGAAAAACCCAAACACGAACGGCAGTGGTCCTTTCCAACTATCTGCTGACAATATTATGGAATATGTTGTAGAAAAGGGATTAATCACACAAGTTATTGGATGCACAGGGGCAATAGACAAAGTGGCTGGTGTTATTTATAAGCTAGAAGCCTGGGGAGCTAATCTTTTATCACACCCTGCTTCTACAATAAAAGCAATATTGGGCAACGAAGAGACAGTACAGAAAATTTGTACTGGAATAAAAGGTGGATCTAAGACTTCAGCTGGAGGAGCCGTGAATTTAAACCTCTACCCAGGGTTAGACCAACTCATTAATTGTGGACCTGACCCAACAAGAGACAAAACACTTGCAAAAAAACAGGAAGAAATGATTGTTCAGGAGAAAAAAAACACCTTTGTAGAACAGTGTTTAGGAGGGATTGCAGTCACTCTCGCTAAAAACCAATTAACAACGATGGCAAGATCAACGATGAACTGGATTAATGCTGGGTTTGATGGTAACCCATTTTTTGTACAGTCTGCCCGTTCTGTCTTGAACAGCGTTGAAAGAAACATAGTTGAACCTGCCATTTTGGGTCTTTCAGACCAAGCTTTTCCTTATGGTGAAATGTATGCACGGGCTTATGTCAATCGATTTAAAAACAAAAACACAACAATGGGGGACCGCGGGCTTTTGGGTAATTTAGTATCTAACATGGCAAACTATGTGATAGTAGACTATACAGATAATCCAAATTTGAGCACAATTGAAAACCAACGAATAAGGGAAGAAAAGGCTATAGAAAAATTCAGTGAAGATTTTTCTTCTGGAGGATGGAATGGCTGGCTTAAAATGACTATGGGGGATGAAAATAATCCACTTGGTTTTTATTCCAAAGCCTCTAGGATTATCAGCCAAGAAGTCGAAGATTTTACACAAGATGTGATAAATGAGGCAAACCAAGGAGGTGGTTATCTCTCACAAAAAGAATGCACCAAGTGGCAAGTGTACAATAAAAATGGGACACCAAAAACGAAGGAAGAAACTAGCACGTCTTACGATTCTAAAACAAACCAATTAGTATACAACAAAAAATTAGTTTATGATTATTCTGAGACAAAAGACGATGAGGAAACCTACGATTATGTTTGTTTAGATCAAGTAACAATTACCCCTGGTAGCGTTCTCCATGATAAAACGAGAGAAATTTTAGAAACACCAACAAGACAAATTGAGTTAGCAAACGACATAAACGACACATTAAATTCTGTGTTTAGCGTTTTATTGTATGCCATACAAAACCAAGGATTACCAGGCCTAACATCTGGAGATTACGCCTATACCAGTAGTGGAAATGTTGGGGTAACCACTTTTTCTAATAGCGCATCTAGTTCCTCTTCTTTAGACATTGACACCGAAAGTAATTATACCACCAATGGTTCTTTTGATATAACGAGAGATTTGGGAAATACTTTTATATATGACTACAACGAAGATTCAAAGATAGGGGAATGGGATGCAAATTTAAATAAAATTTTAAACCCAAAAGCAGGAGATTGTTTTGACGGTGACGGACAAGAGATAAACTGCCCAACAAAACTAACAAAAGGATTAGCTCCAAATGACTGCTTTGATGACAGTGGAAAAAACAAGATTTCATGTCATGCTAATGTATATTACACAGTTGAAGTAGCTGGAAAAACTGATTTAATCCAAAATGGATATAGTGGTTGGGCCGTTGGTGATCGAGCCTTTTGGGATGGAAATTCTTGGCAAAACTGGAAGTGTCGAGCAAACTCAAAAGGAGAATGCACTGTTCAGAAAAATCCAATAAAAAAGAGGGGCGTTTTGCAAATTCAAGAAGACTATTCTATCGTCGCCAAGGAGATGTTAAAAGTCTTGCCAACCATAATGCCAGCTCTAGGTGAGTTAGATTATTGCATTCCTGGACCCAACCCTTCTTGGCAAGTTAATAGTAGTGATGCTTACACTGGCCTGGTTGAAATTGCCAATGCAATCAACGCTGATTACACACCGTCTGGATTAAAGATAAACAAAAACACAAGGTACTATTTTCCAAAAGACGGAGATGAGTTATATGAAAACTATCAAAAAGCCTTTAATAATTTGGATGGGGAAGTAATTACAAAGACTTGGAATAAAGTTATTGCGACATGGAAGTGGAATGAGATGCGAGCTCCAGCTGGCCTTGATAAACTTTCACGAAAAGACGAGAACACAGACCAAGACGAAAGACAAGATGACATGGTTCAGAGAATAATAAACGGCATAGCAAAAGAAAGTGGAGTTTTTTATAAAAGATATAACGAAATAATTAACAGCAAGTTTGGTTTTGGAGAAAAAAGCCTTCTCTGGGAAGAATTTATTGAGAGAGAAGATTCCGCTCGAATTGAAAAAAATCCGGCTTATATACCAATGATTAAAGCTGGTTCAGAAATAACATCAGCCATCTCACTTTACGAAGAAGAAGTTGAAGAAAAAACAGACAAGTATAAAGATGCTATTCAAACAGCCGACTCAAATATTTACAAGCTTAATGAAATTAAAAATGAAGTCAGTAAAATAATTACCCAAGCTCAAGATCGTCGAGCCAAAGAGATGATAGAGAAAATAAAAGAGGAAGAAGGTTTAGCGGTTTTCACAATACAAGATTTTGAAAACAGATATAAAGACTGCCTAGATGAAGAAGATATAAAGTTCTACGAGGATATAGATATCACAGACAATTCAGAAGATAGCATAGAAAGATGCAGTGATGGGATAGACAATGATTTGGATGGATTTCTTGACCAAAACGATGCAGATTGTAATGGTTTATACCACAGGACTTCAACTAAAATAAACCTAGAAAGTAATTATGGTTCTCTGGCTAGCTCTGGCAAAAAGTCTGGCGAAGGATACAACACAAGAACAAACGAAGAGGAATATAACGAGCAAGATGGAACGACTGACCCTACTATTGAGGTGATTTGGAGAGCACAATGTGATAAGACAAACATTGGTAAGTGTATTTTTGGAAATCCAACAGAAGTAACCTCAGATGACTTAAAATATTATTGGACATGCGAATCAAGGGGAGGTGAAACAAGAACAGACTCTTGTGATATTACAAGAGAAATTACAGACCAAATGCTCGAGCAAAAAAAAGAGCAATTCAAAAATGAGCTACTTGATGGCAAATTAAATGTTGAAACGATAGAATATATACTTGAAGGGTATAAACAAAAAGCTGAAAGATTAGTTGAAGGACTTGGGGATGAAGACTCAAGAATTGTAGGAGCTCTTGAGTGGATTTTAGACAAAGTGGAAGAGGGGGAAGATAGTTTTGTCGTTAAGGCTATTGTTTGGGTTGCAAAAAGATTAGGCAACTTGTTAGATGTTGGTAAGTTTCTATTAGAAAACTTACCACAAATAATAGCTTCATTGTCTTCCTTGGCTGGAAGCGTTGTTTCACTTGAAAAATTAGGAGTAATAGACTGGTTTAGTGCATTTTAAATATTATGAAAAATACAACAACAAAAACAAAAATAATAATCCTGTCAGCCATCGCTATCTTGGTGATTTTGCTTGTTGGTTTTCTGGTGTATAGGAATAAAGGGAAAAGTGGTGATGAAAAAGGTTTGTTTTCCAATATTTTTTCAATTCTCCCTTCGTCTAAAGACGCTAGTGAAGTAGAGGCCATCTCTGGTGTTACTCTTGATAAAAACGACCCTGTCTATATTTCGGGAATCAGTGAAAATGGTAAGCCAATAGTTTCCCTATATACAGGCAACCTTTCTGATCTTGAAAAAATTTACGGCTATTCTCTAAAAAAATACTCGGCGGGAGATATAGGAGAATTTAAATTTAATGAAAAATACAAATATGATTCAGATCTCTCTACAGAAGAACTAATTAGTGTAATAGACTATAAGTTTGAATGTAATGATGGAATAGATAATGACAATGACGGGGCTGTAGATGCCGATGATTCTTCCTGTCACACAGATGGAGATATAAACAAAGAATATTTACCAAATTACTATTCAGAAAGTTTTCTTTTACCAAAAGTTAAGAATTTTGACTTTACAGATACAGGAACATCAGGACTAGGTAATGACAATGATTATAATGAAGGTGATTATAAAGAAGGTGAATTTAATGGTGCTTGTAGTGATGGTAAAGATAATGACAAAGATGGTTTTATAGACGACAAGGATCCAGAATGCCACCTAGATGGTGATTTAGATAAAGATTATTTACCAGATCATTATTCTGAAGAAAGATATGTTAATAGTTATATAGACTTGAGTGCCGGAAATATAACATTTCAAACCATTAAGACAGACGAAAAAGCTACTTTTTATTCTACAATATCAAACTATGGAACACACAGTACCCAAAAAGGTTTTTCTGCCTTCTTTAGTATCAAAAAAGTAGGGGGAGATGTGGAAGATGTTTACTCTGAAGATTTGAATATTCCTAAAATTTCAGGAGGGGAAGATTATGTTACAAGCATTAGTTTTGCGGTTAAAGATACTGATGAATACAAAATTAGAGCTTGTGCTGACAAAAAAAACGCATCAGATGTGGGAGAAATTAGTGAGTTTAACGAAGATAATAACTGTGGTTCTTGGGTAAGTTTTAAGGCTGATTATTCTTCCATCCCTGGACCAGACGAGGGAGACTTGCCAGAATGTCGTGATGGAAAAGACAATGATAGCGATGGAAAGATTGACAAATTAGACCCAAATTGCCATGTCGGTGGAACACTAGATGGTGAATATCTACCCGACTATGATTCTGAATCTACTGACTCTTATGAATGTAGTGACACAATAGATAACGATGGGGATGGCACAATAGATGAAGATGACCTTGCTTGTCGAGAAGGGGGAATCTCAAGTGGAACATATTTACCAGAATACAACTCTGAATCTATGTATTCATATCAATGTAACGACACAGTGGATAATGATGATGACGGGAAAATTGACGCCGACGACCCAGAATGTCATGAAGGAGGAACGTTAAGTGGAGACTATGTTTCAACAAACGATTCCGAGAGCATTGCTCCAGCCAAGCCAAACATTTGTTTAAGTTTAGAACCGCTTAAATTTACAGCGGAAGAAAAAGCTGAGCTAGATGAACTTCTCCGCAAATATTATTTAATCGCGCCTTCGTTAAAGGGGCCTACCGATATAGCCTTGGCTTATAGTGAGATGTTGGAATATCAAAATTTCTACGGAACAGTCAAAAACTTAACAAATCAGTGTTATGAACAAGTAAAAACAGTTAAAAACAATGGCTATGCAAACAGAATTGTCCAATACGGCAACCCTTGGTATCACTACGAGGACAGGGGTAGCTACTTAAAAAATATTCCAAAATCGTTTATTGAGGATGAGTTAAAAATAGAAAAACCAAAATGTGTTTATAGTGAGGAGTATTCAAATATTGCTAATGAGGCCTTAACAAAAGCAGGATCAACAGATAGTGAAAAAAACAAAATATGTTCAGAGAGGGGGGAAGTTTTTCATAGTGAATTATATTGTGAACTTTATGATGCTGGAAACAAAGACATACAAGATGCTAATCAGATAGAATTTCTAGTATCTGGAACAGATCTAGTGACAGCTGGTTTGATTACCGTTATTCAGAACGCATTATTAGGAGAAACATCTGCTCTTTGGATGACAGGGTGCAAATGGGACAATAACGAAAAAACAGATCTCGACGAATATGAGATATTGTTTAATGTTTGGTAATTGGTGGTATGTTGTTTTTTGTTTTGTTGGGTATTAAAAATTAAATGAAAAAAGTACTTCCATACATTTTTATATTAACTGTAATTGTGCAATTATTTGCGCCGTTTTCGGTGTTTCAAAAGAGTGCCACTGGTCAAAAAGGAATATCTTTTGAAAAAAATATAAGTTTTGCTCTTGAAGAGCAAAAAATTGAAGCGGATATTAAAGTAAATTACACAGCAGGTTACGATTATATAAAAATTGACGGAGAGGTATTAGAAGCTGGAAAATCCGAAAAGTTTAATTGGAAAAAACTAGCGAGCGAGGAAAATTATTTTTATATTGTCTCTTATCTTTATGATAATGGGGGTAATTTGGTTAAGTATGAGGGAGACCTTCTTTCAAAAATAATGGGAAGAAAAAATCCACAAATTAGCAAACTCGAAGAAGATAGTCAGTTTCAAAAAACTTTTAAAGAATTAGAACCAAACACTACATACAAAATACTTACAACTTTGATGGGGGAAAAAGACCTTAATCTCTGGACGGGTACTTATTATGAAACCAGCTCAATAGATTCTGTCTCCAGAGATATCACAACTAGCAGCCAAAAAGGCGAGGAAATTGAACAAGAATCCGTAAAACTTTCTGGTTCTCAAGAAAACCTCCGGGCACCTGACGATGTTTTTGACTGCTCCATAAATAATTTAAGGGGTTGTATCGCCGAAGGTTTTTATTTAATTTTATTTAAACCAACAGCTTTTATTTTTGGTTTAACCGGTAAGGCACTTGATTTTACTTTGATGTATTCTCTTGATGACGATTCTTATCGTTCTGTCTTTGTGGTTGAAGGGTGGGGAATAGTCAGGGACATTTGTAATATTTTCTTCATTTTTATTCTTTTATATATTGCTTTTAAGGTCATCCTTGGTATAGGAGGAAAAGGAGACCCAAAAAAGCTAATTATCAATGTTGTTATTGTCGGACTTTTGATTAATTTTAGCCTTTTTGCCACTCGTATCATCATTGATGCTTCTAATATTTTATCTAGGGTTTTTTATAATTCAGAAGTTATAAACCTAGGTGATAAAAATTCAACAACGGGAAGTCTTGGAGAAATAAGATTATCAGAAGCACTAGTAAATAAAGTTAACCCTGTTGAACTTTTATCTCATCCTGAAAAAGTAGAACAAGCGGAAACTGTAGGATCTGGTTCAGCATACGATACCAATCCTGATGCGGAAGATCAGGGGCACAAAGCAGATGACGATAATAAAAACATTAGTGACGATCTCAATATATCACTTAGTGGTTTTATTTTAGTTTGTATTCTATCTGCTGCTATTTGTATTGCCGGAACAGTGGTCTTTTTCAACCTAGCCCTTGTTTTTATTGCTAGAGTTGTGATGTTGTGGATAGCTATGATTTTGTCACCTATTGCCTTCTTCACCAATGCCGTCCCAGAACTTTCTCAAAAACCTAAGATAGGGTTTAAGAATTGGCTTAACGAAACATCTTCGATGGCTTTTGTGGCGCCAGTCTTTTGTTTCTTTATGTATATTATAATAAGCTTCCTAGATTCAGGATTAGGCTTGATAAGCGCCGCGACAAAAACCAACTCTAGTGCCATAGCTAGTGGTTTTGATTTTGTCATAGGCATAGCGGTTCCTTTTGCTTTCTTAATTGCCTTGTTGATGCAAACAAAAAAAATAGCAGTTTCAATGTCTGGAGACATTGGTAAGTCGTTTGCAGAAGCTGGTGGTAAGATTGCAGGGAAAACACTTGGGCTTGCTGCGGGTGGGGCATCTATGGCGATGAGGGGAACCTTTGGAGCAATAGGCACAAAAATAGCTGGATCTAAAGGGTTAGCAAACTTGGAGGAGAATGGGAACATGGCCCAAAGGTTTTTGGCTAGAAACGCACGAAATGTTGGAATAAGTTTAGGTAATAAAAGTTTTGATGTAAGAAACACAAAATTAGGACAAAAAGCAGCGAGCGGTCTAGGGATTTCAGATTCTGTTAAGGGTGTTATGTCTTCTGGAGCTAAACCTGGAGTTGGAATTATAGGCAACAGAGAACAAAGATTAAAACGTATTGAGGAAAACCAAGCAAAAAGAGATAAATTTAAACCGCAGACAGAAGAAGAAAAAGATAAAGAAAAATTAACCGAACAACAAATCAGGCTTGAAAACAAGAACGCTGTAGAGATAGAAAAGAAAGAAAAAGAAAAAGAAAAAGCCAAAGAAGAATATGACGAGAAAACTGCAGAATTCAAGAGGACAGAAGACAATAGAAAGGTAGCAGAGGCTGAATACAACAGATCCAAAGGAACAGCAGATGAGGCTGGAAAGAAAAAAGTCCTAGATGACGCTAGAGAGCAAGAAGCTAACGCGTTGAAAGAAAGAAACGAGGCTGATGCAAAGCTCAAAAAAGCAAGAGAAGAGGTTGCGAACATTAACAAAGGCGGAAAAATCGTAAACATAGACGGTGCTGGTAATCATATTGTCAATAAATACAATACAACTAATGGCAATATCACACAAGAAATGTATAGTAAAGCTCAAGAAAAAAAGCGAGAGGCGGAGGCAGAAGAAGCGGTAGCTTTGGCAGAAAAACAAAGGCTAGAAGGAGAAAAGGATGACAAAATACTTAATATTGAAGCGGAAGAGAGGAGAAAATCCGCTCAAGCCACACTTGTTTTTGATGAAGAAAAACAAAAAGCAGAAGAGAAAAGAAACAACACAGTAACACTAGCGGAGCAATCATTTGACAGACAAATAGGGGATGAGGAGGCTAAACTTAGAGACCTAACATCTCAAGGACTCTTAACCACGAGTCCGCAAGACCTTGCTCGAATTAACGCTGAAAAAGCAAAAATAACCCAAAAAATAAAAGATCTTGAAACAAATAAAACAAAACAAGTTTCTAATATTAGAACAAAGGCAGATCAAGAATACAATGAAATGATGAAACTAATAACCAAAAATAAAACAGATCAGGTGGCACAAGCTAGCAAAGAGGCAGATGAAAAGAGACAGGCAATAATAGAAACGGTAAGAACAGCAGGAGATAGACACACTGAAGCTCAAAACAAAACAAGGGTGACGACAGCAACAGCTAATTTTGCGGAAGAAGCAAAAACTTATGCAGAGTCAAATGGTGGTTTTGGAAAAAGTAGCTCTGACCTTAAAAAGGAAATTAATGAACTAGACAGTAAAATAAAACAAAACACAAACGAAATGACAATTAATAGGGCTGATCACATTCCAGGGTCATGGATGTTAACCAGAGATCAGGTTAGAGAAAAAAGGTCTAAGATAATTGAATCAGCTAAAAGAAAATGAAACAGGGACTAAAAAATGAAATAGATAATATGTTACTTGAAATACCAGAAAGAAACAGACTAGCTATCAATTCAACCAAATGGGCAGAAACGACCGAGGAAATATCAAAAAAATATTATTTAGATGATGAAGAAAAAAATATGCTTATAGCTGAGGTTGCGTTGGTTTTGTTAGGTGTTAATAATTATGAATTTTTAAAGATAGCTATGGAAGACTTAGGATTAACCCAAAATGAAGTGGCTAATATTTTCAGAGAAATTGAAGAAAAAATATTTAATCCTATCAGCAAAAAAATAATGTCTTCTATTAAAAAAGAATCGGGTGAGGGGCACACTGAATGGAACAAGAAAATAGACTTTATTTTATCAGGTGGTGATTACACTAAATTAATTAAGTAATGTATAAAGATAATTTACAATTGGATATTCTTCAGGCGAGAGCAGATTTATCACCTTCTACAAAAAAGGCTATTGATGCTGTTGATTGGCGAAGAACAATCAACCAAATGAATAAAAAATACTCACCTGAACAACTAAAAGTTTTAGAAAAAAAAACTGAACTTCTTTTATGTGGACTTCTAAAAACGGATGACTACCCTAGAGAGCTAGGACTTGAAATGAATATACCAAAAGAAAATGTTGTTTCTCTGATAACCGAAATGGATGTTTTGGTTTTTGAAAAGATACAAAAAGAATTAGAGAGAGAATTAGAAAAAGAAGATATTATAACCGAAAGAGATCCATTGTTTTCTAACTTGCCTGAAAACATAGAGAGAGCAATTACGGGATCTAATTGGAAAGAAAAAACTTATAACATTGCTCAAAAATACAAATTGAGCATTGAGCAAATGGGAATACTTGAAGAATTAACCATAAAAACGATGCGTGGTGAAATTAAATCAAACAATTATAAAAATCATTTATCTGAAAAAATAAACATTCCAAAAGAAATATTAGTTAATTTAATAGAAGATATAAATGAGAATGTTTTAAAAAACATTGCTGGGACAATAAGGAAACAGTCTGAATTAGTTTATCAAGAAGAATTAGGAAAAAAAGAAAGCCAAGTTCCTATCCCTCCATACAAAAAAGACGAGAAACCAGTTTTTGGAAATCAAATACCAGTGCCCTCTAAAAAAAATGAGGGTGGAGAAAGTAAAGAAAAACAAGACAAAGAAATAGTCTCTCAAGAAAAACCAGCAACAGATAATAATGGAAACAGAATAGATAAAATTGGCATACCATTACCACCAGTCCAAAACAACAACAAAGTTTTAGGTTTAAACACAGAAAATAAAAAAGATCAAAAAGAAATTAAAACAGCAATGCCTATTTTGGGAAAAACAGACGAACAAATAAAAACAGGTTATCAATCTGACCCGTATAGGGAAAAGATATAATTTATATTATGCAATTTAGAGTTCCACAATTTATAGATATAGAAGACAAACTGTTTGGCCCACTTACTTTTAAACAGTTTATCTATTTAGCAGGAGGAGCTGGTTTGGTTTTTGTGTTGTATAAAACCCTACCGTTTTTCTTTGCTTTTTTACTAATTATTCCCGTAGCCGGTTTAGCTGTTGCCCTTGCTTTCTATAAACCAAACGGTAAACCTTTTATTTTTCTTTTCCAATCTGCCGTTAAGTATTTTACTTCCAGCAAGCTATATCTTTGGAAGAAGAAACAAAAAAAACCAGAGCCAAAAGAAACAGAACAGGGTGATTCTTTATCTTCGATTGTTCCGATGTCATCATCTAGTAATCTAAGGGACCTGTCCTGGAGTTTAGATATTCAAGATGATTCAATGATAAACGATGAATAAAATATTCTGCGTATAGAATTATGGTATAATCTTTATGTGCTTAAATAATTTTTTTTAAATATATTATATGGCAATTAATGCAAAAAGTTCTCAAGATTTTGTTCCAATTAAAGAAGTCCGAAATGGGATAGTCATTCTTAAAGATGGAAGCCTTAGATCTATCCTTATTACTTCTTCTTTAAACTTATCTCTAAAATCTTACGATGAGCAAATCGCTACCATTGGGGCCTTCCAAAGTTTTTTAAACAGTTTGGATTTTCCAACCCAGATATGTGTTCAATCAAGAAGATTAGACATCCGTCCATATCTTTTAACCCTAGAAAACAGAATTATGGAGCAGGTTGAACCTTTATTAAAAATTCAAACCAGAGAATATATAGAATTTATAAAAGCCTTTACAGATGAATTTAATATTATGACTAAAACATTCTACATTGTTGTCCCTTATACTCCAACAAACATTAAAGCGGGTAATCAAATTATTGACTCCTTGCTTGGGGGTAAGGGTTCAAAAAAACAAGCTGATGACACTAAAAAAGCTATGGATATGGCTTCTTTTGAAGAAAAAAGGTCCCAATTGGAACAAAGAATTGGTGTCATTATGAGTGGTTTAAGTCGAATGGGAATAAGGGCCAAAGAACTTAAAACAGATCAAGTGGTAGAACTTTTTTATAAAACATTTAACCCTGGAGATATTAGTCAAGGGATTAAAATAGGATAAATTATGGGAATATTTTCTTCACTTTTTAAAAAAGAAGAGGTTAAAGACAAGAAGGGCGAAATAATGCCAATTTTGCCTAGTGAAATATACAAAGCGGCAACACTTGAACTCCAAGATATCATTGCTCCATCCGCTTTAGAAATCACACCAAAATCTTTAAATCTGGGAGATAAAATTGCGAGAACTTTTTTTGTTATATCCTACCCTAGATACTTAACCGACAACTGGTTTTCTCCTATTGTTAATCTTGATAAAATTTACGATATCTCAATCTTCATTCATCCAATAGAAACAGCACAGATATTGAGAGCTTTCCAAAAAAAAGTGGCTGAGGTCCAAAGCCAAATATCAATTAGAGAGGCTAAGGGTTTGGTCAGAGACCCAATGCTCGATACTGCCAATCACGACTTAGAAGAATTACGAGACAATTTAATGCAAGCTCAAGAAAAAATGTTTGATGTTGGTTTATATATCACAATATATGCCGATAACGAAAGTGATTTGTTTAAAACAGAAAACGAAATAAAATCCATTTTGGAATCTAAGTTAATTTATTTAAAACCTTCTTTATTTCAACAAGATGAAGGGTTTAAAAGTTCGATTCCTCTTGGGGTGGATCTTTTGAGTGTCCATCAAAAACTTAACACTGAACCCTTGTCTAGTATTTTTCCCTTTGTCTCCTTTGATCTAACAGAAGATAAAGGAATTTTGTATGGGGTCAACAGACACAACTCTAGTCTTGTTTTATTTGATCGTTATTCTTTACCAAACTTTAATTCAGTAACTTTTGCCACTGCTGGAGCTGGAAAGTCTTATGCTACAAAACTAGAAATCATCAGATCTTTAATGTTTGATACCGAGGTAATCGTTATTGATCCAGAAAGAGAATATGAGTATTTGGCAGAAGCGGTAGGGGGACGCTATTTCAACATTGCTCTTTCGTCTGATCACCACATTAATCCATTTGACCTACCTATCCCTGTTGGAGAAGAAACCCCAGCTGATGTTTTGAGAGCTAACACTATCACACTAGTCGGGCTTTTCCGTATTATGCTTGGAGGTTTAAGCCCAGAAGAAGACTCTTTGATTGATCGTGCTATTACAGAAACATATGCACTTAAAGACATTACAGCAGATTCAGATTTTTCTAATATTGAACCACCACTGTTATCCGACTTTGAAATTGTCTTATCTGGAATGGAAGGGAGTGAATCAATAATTCAAAGACTTTCAAAATTCACTCACGGAAGTTGGGCATCTTTCTTAAATCAGCCTTCTAATGTTGATATTAACAGAAAATTTATTGTCTTTTCTGTTCGAGACATGGAAGATGAACTTAAACCAGCAGCTATGTATATAGTAACCCATCATATATGGAACGCTGTCAGGAGGAACATTAAAAAAAGACTCCTTGTGGTAGATGAAGCTTGGTGGATGATGAAATCTGAAGACACCGCCTCATTCTTGTTCTCAATCGCAAAAAGAGGAAGAAAATATTGGCTAGGGTTAGCTACTATTACCCAAGATGTCGGAGACTTCATGAAAAGCCCATACGGTATTCCAATTATTACAAACTCTTCTATGCAATTACTCTTGAAACAATCTCCTGCCACCATCGACGTCCTCCAAAAAACGTTTAACCTTACTGATGAAGAAAAGTACTTGCTCCTTGAAGCAAATGTAGGAGAGGGAATATTCTTTGTTGGGTTAAAACATGTAGCCATTAAAACAATGGCTTCGTATACGGAGGATCAAATAATTACTTCTGATCCTTCTCAAATATTGGCAATTAAAAAAGCCAAAGAGGAACTTAGGGCATCGAGACAATAGGCCTATTTATTAAAGCTTAATCTTGTTGTATAATTATAAAAGTGAGATTTTTAAAGCTAAAAACAACAATTAAATTATTTTCCCTGGCCATCATTATCTTCGGTTGTAGTGTTGTTTTTTCAGCCAACCAAATACCACTTACAGAGAGTGAGGTTATGGTTGAAATATCCCCCAAAAACCCTATTCCACTGCAAAATGTAACAATAAAGATATCTAGTTATTCAGCAGATCTGAACAGAGCCACCATAACATGGAAAAGTGAGAGTGGGGTTGTTTCATCTGGGATAGGTAAGACATCTTATACATTTAAAGCCCCCGAAGCAAATATCTCTACTTCTTTTACAATAAACATCTCAACACCATCAGATGGGACTGTAGTAAAAAAAATTAACATTCGACCTTCAGATATTGATGTTTTCTGGGAGTCTACAAATGGCTACACTCCTCCTTTTTACAAAGGAAAGTCTTTCCCCATAACTAACGGCTCAGTTAAAGTGGTGGCCATTCCAAACTTCCAAAGCAAACGCGGTTTTTCTTATGTTTGGAGAAACCAAAACACAACTAAATCAAATCAATCTGGCTATGATAAAAGTTATTATATTTTTAACAACAGCATGTTTGATGAAGTAAACCAAGTTGCAGTGACAGCAACTTCTGTCTCTGGTGATTATGTTGGGCAAAAGAGTGTTGAAATAAAGGTGTACAAACCAGAAATAATTTTTTACAAAAAAGATCCTATTTGGGGTGTTGATTATAATAAAGCCCTAGTCTCAGTATTTGAGCTAGAAGATGAGGAGGAAGAAATTACCATTGTGGCTGAACCTTATTATTTTCCAATAGAAGAAGATCCCGATAAATTTATCTTTGACTGGAAAATAAACAATAAAACGATTACCACACCAACAAACAAAAAAGAATTATCAATTAGACCAACCTCTCGAGATGGTTATGCAATTATTAGTTTAAATATTAGTCGTCTAAATGAAATGTTTCAAAAAAGTTTTAATTCTTTAAAGATAAATTTTTAATATGAGAAAAAGAAACCAAATAATTATAATTATGTTCTTATTTCTGTCTTGCTTTAACATTGCCAGAGCTACAACTGTTTGGACCTGTGAATCTCAAAATGGAACTTCTGTTAGTTTTAATACCAAAGTGCTCTGTGAGTCCACAGAAAGTAATTGTAAAACTGCATGTAAAGAAAGTGGAACACCGTTAGAAGTAGAACCTATAGAAGAAGACGAGGATAATGATGGTAGATATAATCTTCTCGCTCCACTAAAAGCAGGCGATTGGAAATTAGATTATATCGACTATAGCGATCCAACATCTGAAGATTTTGTTGGGGGGTACCTTAATAAAATGTTTTTATTAGCCATTGGAGTTATTTCAGCTATTGCTGTTGTGATGCTTATAATTGCTGGCATACAATACATGGGAGAAGATTCCATTTTTGGTAAGGGTGAAGCTAAAAAACAAATGACAAATTCTCTTTGGGGTCTTTTAATTGCCCTTGGTGCATTTGCTCTCTTAAACACCATTAGTCCAGATCTAATTGGGGGCAAGGGTTTATCTATAAAAAGAGTTTCAGCCACCTTGGATGGAAGAGTTCATGGAGACACAAAACATCAACCAATAATAAAAAACGGTGAGGCTTATTATTGTGGAGATGGAAAATATAAAGACCAGAGCCCTTGGTTTGATGACCAAACAACAAGAAACCAGTTGGAACAAAAAGATTTTATAATCAACCATGAAAATTGTGTCCAGGTGGGTGACGATAGTTGTACCAGTGTCTATGGTTTAAATATTCGTGGTCTCTTGAATCTTAAAGCAAGATGTCCTGAATGTAAAATTATAATTACCGGGGGAACCGAATGTTGGTTACACAGCCAATACACAGAGCACCTACCAGGAAATAACATAGTCGACCTTAGCATAACCACAGAACTTGAAAATTTTATAGAAAAAGGAGCTGAAACACGAGAAGACGAACTGGGTACGGTATTTATTAAGGATGAATTTGAAATCTTAAGAGAAAACAACAATCACTACCATGTTGTAAGTTGGTAATAAATAATTATGCAAAAGAAGCAAAAAACAATTTTAATAATCACTATAGTAATAACTTGTTTGATAATACTTGGAATATATTTATGGTTCAACAAAAAAGGTAGCAAACCAGAAACAGAAAACAATACAGGTGGATCAAACTATCCATCATTCGAAAACTCTGATATTTTAAATCAGGATAAAAACGGAACAGTAAACACAGGAAAGACAAACCCAAATAAAACAGAAGAAAAAACTTCTAAGTTTTACCAAATAACTAACCTTCCAATCGCTGGGGCTATGTTTTTATTAGAAAAAAGACCCATTAATTACGATGAGCCAGCCAAAGAAATTAGAACAACCATAGACGCAACAACAATTTTGGGCAGGAAAGAAATCCAAAAAATATTAAACGAAACATTATCTATTAAACCACCACTTACTCTTGATGGAGTATTTGGGCCAGCAGTCAAAAAGGCAATTGAAAATTTTCAAAAACTAAATGACCTTCCTGTAACAGGAGAAATAGATGAAACTACGGCCCCTCATTTCTATAAAACATCAGTTGAGGAAAGGGAAAATTATGAAATAGTTCCATCTGTTAGATATTCTGAAAAAAAGAATGGCCATATTTATAAAAAATATTTAGATAATAAGGTGGAAGAAAAAATATCAAACTCTACGATTCCATCTATTTATGATGCTTATTTTAATCAAACAGGGAATACTATTATTTATCGTTATCTTTCGAGTGACAACCAAATAAATAGTTTTATGGCCACAATGGGTAAATCAAAAGGAGAATACTTACCCTCTGGGGTTACAGATATTGGTATTTCTAGGGATGCAAAAAAGGCTTTCTATCTAGTTGAAAGCAATAATGCTGTTATTGGAATGTTAAAAGATTTTGAAACCGGACTAAGAACACAAATATTTAATTCTCCTTTTACGGAATGGCTATCAGATTGGGATGATAACAATAATGTCTATCTAACCACAAAACCCTCTTTCTTGGCAGAAGGAAGTACTTACATGTTAAATACAAAAACAAAAACTTTTTCTAAAGTTTTTGGTAACATTTTTGGATTAACTTCAAAACCAAACAACAGTGGTTCTTTAATAATTTACAGTTATTCATCTGATAAAGGACCAAAACTAGCTGTTTTTGACACTAAAAACAAAACAACGACAGAATTGGATGTTTACGGATTACCAGAAAAATGTGTTTGGTCAAAAAATAACATCTCTGTTTATTGTGCCCTTCCAAACTCCATTTCAGGAAACCAATACCCGGATATTTGGTATAAAGGGTTAGTTTCTTTTAATGATATGTTTGTTGAAATAGACGCGAGCAACGCAACAAAAAGCATTATTGCTAATTCTACAGACGAAACAGCCGTTGATGGAATTAGTTTGTTCTTAGATGATCAAGAAGAAACATTGTTCTTCATAAACAAAAAAGACTCCACTTTGTGGAGCCTAGATTTGAGTTATTAGTTTTAATTATTTTCTCCTATATATTTAATAACAACCCTGCGGTCTTTACCAAAACCCTCTGATTCTGTTTTAATGTCTTTGTTTTTCTCTAAAAACAAGTGAATAATCCTTCTTTCATAAGAGGGCATTGGATCAATCTCAATATTACTCTTAAAATATCTGGCTCTTTCAGCCATCATGTGAGCAATATTTTTTAAATTTTCAAATCTCTTTTTTTGATAACCATTAATATCTATAAAAAAACCTTTTCTTTCCTCGTTGTCATCTTGTCCTTTTTCGCTCATTTTTTGAACTAAATAATTAAGAGACCTGAGTGTCTCGCCATCTTTTCCAATCATAAAACCAGAATCTGGGGTCTCAACCAAAAACCAAGAAGTGCCATCTTCTTCTTTAAACTCACAACTTGTGATGGTGGAAGACATATATTTAAATATGTTTTCTATAATTTCCTTTGTTTTATTTATATCCATATAATATTTAATCTTTTAGCAATCGGCGACGAATAATCGACTCTTGAACAATACTAAATATATTACTAATTATCCAGTATAATGCAACTGCCGCTGAAATTTTCCAAGCAATAAAACCAATCATAATGGGAAGAAAATATCTAACATTCATTTGCATACTTTTAGACATTTGTTCTTGAAAAGACGCTGGTTGGTTTATGTTTAGTTGTGGAACTCCTTTAATAATCTCAATATCTGGTTCTTTTTTCTTTTTATTAGAAAGATAACCTTGAATAAACTGTGTAATTCCTGTCAAAACACCCAAAACCAAACTTTTTTGGCTTAAATCTAATATTCCCAAAAAATTAGTATTTAAAATTTCAGGAATTTTAATAAAAGGATAAATAATCTCTTGGTTTATAGATAAACCCCTATAAAAAACATAATACAAAGCAAAAATAACCGGCATTTGCAAAAGAACAACTAAACATCCAGACATTGGGTTTGTTTTATATTTTTTATAAAGCTCCATTGTTTTTTTCGCTTGTTCTTCTTTGTTTGGAAAATCCTTCTTTATTTGGTTTATTTCAGGCTCCATTTTCTTCATTAAAACCTGACTTTTAACTGATTTAAGGGTTAAAGGGGACAATATAAACTTCACAACCAAAGTTACTAAAATAACAGCAAAACCAACATCACCAAAAGTGACATTGTTTACTATAAATATCAAAAAATTATAAATTGGCTCGTAAAATAAATTGTTCCACAATGCACCCATTGGTTCATTGTATCCTAAAACAGGCCAAAATCCAAATACTATTCTTTACACGGACTAAAGCCGAGCGTAAAAGATTGTTGTTCCAAAAAACATTGCGGAGGACGACGGTCCGAGCATAGGAATTTCAGAGCACTGAAATATCCGTGTTTTTTGGGACAATAATCTTTGGAGTGAGGTGAGTCGCGGAAAAGATTGTTGTTCCAAAAAACATTGCGGAGCGTGTCGACGCGAGCATAGGAATTTTTCAGTAGAAAAATATCCGTGTTTTTTGGGACAATAATCTTTGGAGCGAAGTGAAATACAGCTACCGAGCGGAAAAGATTGTTGTTTCAAAAAACATTGCGGAGGACGACGGTCCGAGC
>CAZCND010000012.1:0-25253 GCA_964500195.1 uncultured Candidatus Saccharibacteria bacterium
AGTTTTCAACTTCAATTATGGCTTTATCAGCCTCACTGACTTTGTAATATATAACTGCATTAACCCTAACAGAAACATTGTCACGAGTGATGGCATTTTGATCAGGCACATCAACGGCCTTAACTCTAATATCTACTTTTTCATATGTCTGAAAAATTGGCCAAACAAATTTCCAACCTGGTTCCATTATTGAAGTAAACTTACCCAGAGTAAACTTTACCCCTCTTTCATATTGATTAATCTGTTTTATTGAAAAAATAACCACTATCAATAAAACAATAAAAATTGCTACCCACATAATATTTTTAGTTAAATTAATTTTTAATAATTTAATTATACCACCTCCACCGAAGTTGTCATCTCTATATTTTTGGTGTATTCTAGAAGAACCAATTAGAAATTTAACAAAATTTCTAAAAAATTGGGAGATCGTCTAACGGTAGGACAGAGGCCTTTGAAGCCTTTAATCTAGGTTCGATTCCTAGTCTCCCAGCAAAAAAGAGTGTAGCGATTTTTTGATGGGAGAAGCGAGTGAACTGCTTCACTCGCGTCTAGGAATCGAAGACCCTGAGCTTGTGATTTTAAATGTTAATTTAAAATCACGCGAAGGGTGTACAGAATCTGTAAGATTCGATAAGTGTACTCACGGTCCTAGTCTCCCAGCAGTCATTAAGAGACCGAGACGCCTCAATAGGAGGTAACTCGCTATCAAATATTTAATTACTAAGCTAAAATAAGAAGTTATGAAAGTATTATTTGTTTGCCGGGGAAATGTTGGTCGAAGTCAAATTGCCGAAGCTCTTCTTAAGAAAGTGGCTGGCGATCGTTTTAAGGTTTCTTCTGCAGGCACAAAACTTAGTGGACCTGAGCAGCCGATCGGTGAGCTGATGCCAGCAATCAAGGAGGTTCTAGATGTGATGAACGAAGTTGGTGTTGACGTGTCTCATAATATTCGTAAGCAGGTCACCGAAAAAATGGCAAACGATGCCGATAAGATAATTCTTGTTGTTGATGGCAATGATCCGATTCCTGACTATCTTACCCGTAATCCAAAAGTAATCAAGTGGGATGTTCTTGATCCAAAAGGAAAGGATTTAGAATTCACTCGAAAGGTAAAAGATCAAATTTCTGATCTTATTCAAAAGTTTGTTATCGAAAATAAGTAATTAAGGCAGACCAAGATGGGTTACCTTGAGTCAGAAATTTTTTCTAAAATATCCTTACGAGGTCTCACATCATATGGTTCTAGACCGGAGAACACAGCAGTCATGTGAGCCCGACCGAGGTGCTTATTTTTCAAGTATATTTTCAACTTCTCGGTTCGAGACCTAAACACGTCAAAATTTCATAAATAAAAATATCTTTGTAATAAAGCATGTTTTAGAAAACAAAAAGTTCGAATCCTAGATTCGTTCTTTACGTTTTTGTTTGATATAATCAAATTATTATGGAAGAACAATACTTAGAATTCGCAAAAAGTTTAGCTAAAGAAGCCGAAGGAATTGCTCTAAAATATTTTGGATTTAATACACAAAATATTTGGAAAAGTGATAACACACCATTAACTCAAGCTGATACAGAAATAAATGATCTAGTTATAAAAAGAATAAATGAAACTTACCCAGAACACAGTATTTACGGAGAAGAGAAAAGTAAAATAAAAGAAAACTCAAAATATATTTGGGTTTGTGATCCAATAGATGGAACAATGCCATTTTCAAATGGATTACCAATTTTTACATTCTCTATTGCTTTGGTAGATCAATCAAACGGGCTACCTATTTTAGGTGTTGTTAATGATCCTGTTATGAAAAATATGTATTGGGCTGTCAAAAATAGTGGGGCTTATCGAAATGGAGAAAAAATATCAGTAATAAAAAAAGATGATTTGAAAAATACATATTTAATAACAGAAGCATCGGGAAAAGCTGTTGGTTTTTCTAATCTCCCTCTAATTAAAGCTTTAAGTGAAAACAAATGTGCAGTTATGGGATTCCTCTCATTTATTTATGGAGGTATTCAGGTTGCAAATGGAAAGTTTGTTGGTGGTGTATTTTATAACCCATATGGTCATGATGTTGCAGCCTTAAAGGTTATTGTAGAAGAAGCTGGTGGAAAGGTTACAGATTTAAATGGAGAAGAAAGAAGATATGATCAGGATGGTATTGGTTGTATTGTATCTAATGGAATATTACATGATAAATTATTAGAAATTGTGCAGAGTGGAAAAAGAGTTTAGGATTCGAACCTTTATTTTTTATAAAATTAAAAATCAAAATCTATATTTTATAACAATATTTCTACAAAAAGTTAGAGTCGCAGACCCCCAGCCAACAAGAGCGAGGTTATTACGCTCGAGATACATCGTATTCTGATATTTTTTAAATATCGTATATAATATAATTATGAGATTTAATTTCTTCGAAGAATATCCAACATTAGAAAATTTAGAGAAAGCTAGATTGATTGATTTCCAATCAACTGTTTTTCTTACAGCAAGTTCGTTCATAGAATATAAAGAAAATCAAAAATTACTTTTATCTATTAATCCTAATTTATATACTGCATATTGGCCAATACTCCCAAATTCATACTGGATTTCTCCATTTTCAAATATTAAAGATTTACAAAATTTTATAAAAGAAATTTTTTCAATTAAAGAACCAATAACTATTTTAATAGATCTTGAGCTTCCCTTAGTTAAACACAAAGAACTATATTTTAAAAATTTCTTTTCTTTTTGGAAGAACAAGAAAATATTGAAGAATTTTTTTAAAGAAGCTAAAAATCATAATATAAATATTGTAACTGCAGAATACCCACCATTTTTTATTGGTATTGGTTTTATGTATCGTTTACTTGGTATCTCCTTTGATGTTAAAAAATATAAATATACACAATGTATTATGTATTATACAAGTATGATAAAAAGTAAATTTATATCTAACTTGGTTAGAAAAGAAATAATTAAAATAAGAAAAAATAACCCTGATTTACAACTTGGACTAGGGACTATTGCAACTGGAGTTTTGGAAAATGAGCCAATCCTTTCTGCTCAATCACTTAAAAAAGATATTGAGTTTATGAAAGTAAACAATATTGAGACAGGAATTATTTTTAGATTAGGAGGATTAAATAAGGATTATATAAATTTAATAAATAACAATTTATAATCTCGCTCTTGATACGTCGAAATGTTATACTAAAATTAGTCAAAATAGCATTACAGGGTAAGGAACCATAAATCCCTACCTCTTAATGCTCAGCCAAGTCGTGCCGAGTTATCCCGCTCGAGATACGTTAAAATCTATTAATTTATATTGTTGACAAAAAATAATAGATCTGGCTATAAAGCATAATTATGAAATTATAGAAATTAATTTGGAGTTGGATTACGATGTGGCTTTAAAAAGATTCAACGAAAGGGTGGCGAGTGCAATGTTGGTACCCGAAAAAGAAAGAAGAATATCCAATACTTCAGTGGTCAGATTTAAAGAATTAAATGATATTTACGATCGAGAAAAAAATAGTTCAGCCACAACTTTTAGAACAGACAAACTTAGCCCTGAAGAAATTTCAGGAGAAATAATTAAACTTTTATAATTAATATACCTTTTATGTTAAAAACTATCATTGTCAATGACAAGATGCAAAAAAATTATCGCTATGAGTTAAGTGAACCAACTGGTAAAAATTTTCGAGCTGATTTTAAGCCCGATCTTTCACCTAAACAAATGTTAGCCTTAGGTGTCTTTGGGGGAAAATATATGACTGATTGTAGAAAAGAATTTCCTAAAGATTGGTATGACAAGGCTAAACTATCTCCAGTCCATAGAAATGATGATTTAAATTATTTTCACAAAAGAGCTAGCCAACCATTAAGTGTTTGGATAAAAAAAGGTTGGATAAACCAAGAACACGATCCTAGGGGTTGGTTTCAGTGGTATTGTCGTTATTACCTTGGCAGAAGACTAGAAAAAGAAGACAACCGACAAATTAAGAGATGGCGTGCCATGGTAAGACATATTGGACAGGTCAAGAAAAACTGTCGGGCAGGAGATATTTATTGTCGCCCTAAACAAAGGCAAGCCCTACTTCATTGGGCATATGACAGCCGAAAAATATAAAAAACTCATCTAAAAATTAGATAAGTTTTAATCACTCTAAAGCAAATACAATTTCTTTAAATAAAATAGCACTCGCGTTAAAGGTGGTATCAGGCCTCATTATGAGGTCCGTTTTTCCATTTATAATAACAGAATAGTTTCTTCTTGCGTCATTTTGCCTTACATCAAAACTACAAGATTCTTTCTGCCATCTTATTTCGATAAAATCAACTACACCTTGACCTGCTATATAAGATATAGTGGCAAAAAAGAACAAAAATATTTTTTTCATATACATAATTTTAAATTTCGTTTATAATATACTCCAGTGAGCAAAAAATCAACTCACTTAAACTTATTAATTAATAATTAAGATTTTTGTAAATTATTTATGATAAAAATAAAATCAGTAAATGCTCGACAAATATTAGATTCACGAGGAAAACCAACAATTGAAGTTTCTTTATCCTCCTCTAACTTTAAGGCTATTGCTTCTGTTCCGTCAGGTGCCAGTACTGGAATTCACGAGGCTTTGGAACTAAGAGACGGCGATCCAAAATGCTACGCTGGATTAAGTGTTAATCAAGCTGTTTTAAATGTTCAAAAAGAAATTGCTGAAAAAATTACAAATAAAGAGTTTGATCAAAAAGGATTAGATCAATTTTTAATTGATTTAGATGGAACTCCAAATAAATCTAGACTTGGAGCCAATGCAATCTTGGGAGTGTCTATGGCTTTTGCTAAAGTTTCAGCCAAAGAAGAAGGACTAGACCTCTATGAGTATTTAGCTAAAATAGCCCTTAATAAAGACTACAAATTCCCTGTTCCAATGCTTAATATCATCAATGGTGGACAACATGCCGACAGTGGTTTAGATATTCAAGAGTTTATGCTCGGGCCAGTTGGTTTTGATAGTTTTAAAGAAAAAATTAGAGTTGGTGCAGAAGTTATTTATGCATTGCGAAAAATTCTTAAAGACAAGGGATATACTATTTCTGTTGGAGATGAAGGAGGCTTTGCTCCAAAGCTAGAAACAAATGAGGAAGCTTTAGAACTAATGGTTATGGCTATAGAAAAGGCAGGTTACACTACTGATCAAGTTAAAATAGGTATGGATTCAGCCGCTTCTTCGTTTTATGAAAATGGTAAATATAATTTAAAAATAAACGGTCAACCAAAATCATTATCAAGTGAAGAGATGGTGGCTTGGTATAAAGATTTAACGGAAAAATATCCAATTATCTCTATTGAGGATGGTCTATCTGAAGACGACTGGGGTGGATTCAATCTTTTGACTAAAACATTAGGAGATAAAATTACTATCGTTGGAGATGATTTACTAGTTACCAACATTAAGAGAATCAAAACTGCTATAGAAAAAGAAGCGGTTAACTCAGTTTTAATTAAATTAAACCAAATTGGGACAGTGACAGAAACAATTGAAGCTATCACTTTGGCTCAAAAACAAGGTTGGAGTCCTTTTGTTTCTCATCGTTCGGGCGAGACAACAGACACTTTTATTGCTGATCTATCTGTAGGACTTGCTTGTCCTTTCATTAAATCTGGTTCACTCGTTCGCGGTGAAAGAGTTTGCAAATACAATAGAATAATGGAAATAGAGGACAAACTATCAGCCTAGTTATCATCCCCACAAAAAGAGGTTAAAGTCTATGCTAGTAATTAAAATACTGGTATAATAAAAAAATATGAGATCAACTTCAACAGAAAAATATTTTATCTTTATTCTCCTTCTGATAGTAACAGTTATTACATTTTTAATTATTTATCCGTTCTTGGCAATTCTCATTCTGTCAGCAGCTTTTGCTGTTGCCCTAAATCCGATTTGCCACTGGATAAAAAGACATATCGTTAAGGATGTTTCTTGGGCTGCTTCTGTTATAACCATAATCTTATTCCTGGCTTTTATCTGCACCCCTTTATTTTTTATCGGCCGATCAGTTTTTATTCAAGCTCAAGATCTTTATCAACAAATATCTCTCTCTGGTGGTTCAAGCAAAATAGTTGAAACAATAAATACTTCAGTCAACAACTTTTTACCTGAGGGTATTAGTTTTGATATCTACGATAGTATTACTAAGATAATTTCTAACTTCACTAATAGTCTTACTAAAATATTCTCTTCGGTGGTTAACTCTGTAGTCATGTTGGTTTTAACAGTTTTTATTCTGTTTTATTTATTAAAAGATGGAGAAAAATGGCAAACTACTATTGTTAAAATTTTGCCCTTATCTTCAAAAAATTCAAATAGAATATTTTCTGATTTAAGAGATGCAATCAATAGAACATTTCGTGGATCTTTCGTTGTCGCTATTGCCCAAGGTGGATTAGCTTGGGCAGGATACCTAATTTTTGGAATTCCAAATGCTATTATCTGGGCAATCCTGGCAGCTTTTGCTTCTTTTGTTCCGACGTTTGGAACCTCTATTGTTACTATACCAGCGGTCATTTATCTATTTGCTACAGGGCACACACTTCCAGCCATCGGTCTTTTACTCTGGCACTTCTTGTTAGTCGCCACAATAGACAACATCATCAACCCTTATATTGTTTCCAAGGGAACACAAATTCCCTCTCTGTTTATTTTACTTTCCATCTTAGGAGCTATAATTTTAATAGGCCCAATTGGTTTGGTTATGGGACCACTGGTTGTTAGTTTACTTTATAGCTTAGTCTCTATATACAAAGAAGAACTAGAAAAACAAGAAAAGGATCAAACTGAAGCCCCGGCAATACAGCCTGTTGTCCAACATAATTGCAAAGAATAGCCACCAGAATTTCGACTGATGTCTAACAAATCTCCTGTAACATAGAGATTATCATATAGTTTTGACCTCATCGTTTTAGTGTCAATTTCTTTTAGGGATACTCCCCCATCAGTTACAACTGCTCTATCTAAACCCATTAACCCCACAATACTAAGTGGTAAAGATTTTAATAACCGAACTATTTTTCCTCGGTCTTCTTTTTTGAGACTATGAACTTTTGTTTCTGAATCTACAAAATCTATCAAATTCTTTATTGTCTCACTAAGTCCTTCTGGCACCATTTCCGGCAAAACATTTCTCAAAATTTTATTTTTATTTAAATCCAATATTTTGATAATTTGATTTTCTAAACCACCAATTGTTGTATCTGGGTATAAATCTATTTCTGCTGTAACTTTTCCTTTTTCCAAAAGAGGCTTGAGTAATTTAGCACTATTTAAAATAAGTGGACCCGATAATCCAAAATGAGTAAAGAGTATTTTCCCTTTCTTGGAAAATTGTTTTTGTCCATTAAGGAAGAAAGTTATTTTCATAAAAGACAATGAGGTGCCAGCTAATTCTTTTGGCCAATCCTCCTTAACTTCAATCGGAACTATGTCTGGAGTAGGTTCTCTAACTTCATGCCCCAAATCTCTTAAAAAATTAAAACCATCTCCCGTGGAACCAGTTTCAGGGTGAGACAAACCACCTGTGGCTAAAACAAAAGACTTGGCTTTATAATTTCCCTTATTCGTTTTTACTTCAATAATCTTTCTTGACTGTTTAATTAAACCAGAGACTATACACTTATTTTCTATCTTAACTTTATTTTTTTTTAATTCTCTCTCAAAAAAATCAACTACATCTGTAGCCTTTTGAGAAACAGGAAAAACACGGCATCTTGCTTCTTCAACGAGGGGTAATCCTCTCGATTCAAAGAAATTAAAAGTTTCCTTAACTCCAAAGACAGAAAAAGGACTATACAAAAAAGGTGCCCCTTTACCATAAATACTCATAAATTTATGGACATCCGGCTCATTGTTTGTGATGTTACAACGCCCGCCTCCTGTTATTTTTAGTTTTTGTCCAAGCTCTTTGTTTTTATCCAACAGTAAGACAGACAAGCCCCTATCTGAAGCAATAGTTGCCGACATCAGACCAGAAGCTCCCCCACCTATGACTATAACATCCCAAATTTTTTCTTTTTTATTTATCAACATTTAAAATTTTAATGAGAGCAAGCTCTAATGGCAATTGGCTAATAACTGCATTCCTGGTGTCTTGATATGTCTCCAATAAAATAGACAAGGTAGTTGATGTTATTGTAGCTGGTTTATTAGAAATCAATTTTTCTAAGTATTCTAAATCTTCAGAGCTTAGAACATTTTCGATTGATTTTTTAATTGATGGAGAGTAACGAAGCATTAGAGTGTAACGCAATTTATACAAAATCATTTTTATATAAATAGTCATATCTATGTTTTGTTTAATGGCTTTATCGATTGTTAGCATTCCTTTGTCTATATCAATTTCTGCTAAAGCATCAAGAAAATTATGAACAAGCAAACGATCCGGCGCTCCAGTAATTTCTTCAACTTCTAAAATATTTATTTTTTTATCTTTGGAGAAAGAAATAACTTTTTGAAGAATCCCTAGGGCATCACGAAAAGCTCCATCCGCCAAAAGAGCGATTAATTCAGCCACTCCGTCTTCTAATGTATAACCTTCTTTGGAAGCCACCCTTTTAACTAATTCTGACAAAACAACATCGCTTGGTTTTTTAAAAGAAAAACTTTGACAACGAGAAATTATGGTTTCTGGGACCTTATCTATATCGGTGGTTGCTAATATAAAAATAACATGCTGTGGAGGTTCTTCTATGGTCTTAAGGAGAGCATTCCAAGCTTCTTTGGTAAACATATGAACCTCATCTAAAATGTAAATTTTATACTTGGAATCAAACGGCAGAGTACTAACTCCATCTCTTATACTCCTTACTTCATCTATTCCTCGGTTGGACGCAGCGTCTAACTCATAGATATCACCTTGAGATGTACCCAAAACCTTAGCTATTATCCTTGCTATTGTGGTCTTTCCTGTTCCTCTTGGACCATGCAGTAAATAGGCGTGAGATATCTTACCAGATTCTAAACTACCTGAGATAGCTCTAACAATATGATCTTGTCCAACAACATCTTCAAAAGTCCCTGGACGATATTTTCGATACAAAGCTATGTTGTCTTTTTCTAAATGTTTTTTTTCAGGTTTCATAATTCCTATTATATCAGATAAATAACCTTTTAAAAATAAAACTATTTTTTACTCAAAAAATCAGAAATTATTTTTTCTACTTCTTTGGCATTATTAGCCTCCATTAATTTTAGTCGCAATTCTTTGGCCCCAGAAAAATCATTAACATAAGCCTTGTAATGTTTCTTCATCACAGCAAAATTTCTATAATGACCTTCTAGTTTTTCAAATAGTTTAGTGTGCTCGACTAAAACTTTTAATTTTTCCTCTATTTTAATTTTTTTCTTTGAAGGATTAAAGAACCACGGATTACCAAATATTCCTCGTCCGACCATTACTCCATCACAACCTGTTTCTTTTATTAACTCACAAGCTTTTCCCAAACTATCCACGTCACCGTTACCTATAATTTTAGTTTTGATTCCCATTTTATTCCGGATTGAGACTGCTCTTTTTATATAAGACCAATCTGCCGGAACTTTTGATAATTGCTTGCGTGTTCTAGCGTGAAGAGTAAGAGCATCAAGACCACAAGAAAGCAAAAATGGAATCCATTCATCTATTTGATCCTTGTTATACCCTATTCTTGTTTTTACAGAAACAGATATGTTTTTTCTTCCTGAATCTTTTATTCCATCTTTAACCGCCTCTATTAAAAGGCCGGCAAGATTCGGATTTTTAATCAAAGAAGATCCAGCTCCTTGTTTCTCCACTGCTCTATCCGGACAACCCATGTTTATATCTATACCATCAAATCCCAAAGTTGCTACAAAAGAGGACGCTTTCCTAATTTTTTTTGGATCAGCTCCAAAAAGTTGAGCAATAATTGGTTTCTCCTTTTTACTGAAAATTAAATTGTTTTTTAAAACATCTCTACCTGGACTAGCAAGACCGTCAGCCGAAACAAACTCTGTCCAAAAAACTAAATTATTATTTTTACCTGTCTTGCTATATTTAGCAATCACACTCCTAAAAGCCGGATCTGTGACATCAGACATTGGGGCTAAACAAAAAAAAATTTTTGGTAACCTATCCCAGATCTTCTTCATAATTAATTATTGGAATTTGTACAAGACCTTATTTTTAAAACGCAAATCTATATACAAAAGACTATTATACTTGGATGTGATTTCCTCGGCAAATTCTTCCTTTTTCATAGCAAGTGAAAAATCCCCTAAAACATTTTCAAAATCATCTTCATTTTTAAATACTATTTTAGGGACTATCCCATTTTTCCCCTCTTTAAGATATAAATAATCCGTACCATCTTGTCCAATTAAAATATAAACCGGCTCAAAATTAAGTTTTTTTATCCCATCTATAAAAGTAACCAAACTATTAAATTTTTCTTCAGGCATAATTTCTTGGCCAGAAGGATCAGGAAAATTATCTGGTAAATTCATAAAATATTTAAAATAAATATTTCCAGAAAAATAAGGTGCTTTATCAAAAATGTACCCTCCTCGATCTATAAAATAACAATTTTCTCCAATTTCTTTTTTATCTTCGGGAATAGACTGACCACAATATAAATAAGCACCAGACCTTTCTTTAATCTCCACCTTTAATATCTTAAATTTTTCAGTATAAACAAAAAGATTTTCAATTCTTGGAAAACTGTATATAAGATTATTATATATTTTGACTCTTGGATAAATTAAGCTATTTGATTTTGGAAACAGATATAAATACTTCCCTTCTAAATGACTTTTAATTAAACTCTCTATCTCATTCTTATCTATAACATTATTACCACTTATCTCTATATCTCTTATCTGAGCCCCTTTTATTTTAGACAATAAAGAAATTCCAAAAGCAACCAATGCCAAAGTTAAAAAAAACAAAAAAGCTAGCCCAAAATTTCTCTTTAAGCGTTTACGCCTTAATTCTTCTATGCGCGGAGATCTTGGAATATCCCTCATGTTTTTTATGAAATTAAATCTTTACCAAAATATTTTTGCAAAACTAAAGGAATTTTTATGCTACCATCAGCTTGTTGAAAATTTTCCACTAAAGAAACCAAAATACGAGGAGTTGGGATAGCAGTACTATTTAAAGAATGAGCATATCTCAATTTTCCATCATCATCACGATAACGAATATTCAAACGACGTGTCTGGAAGTCGTGAAAATAAGAAGCTGAGCCTATTTCTCTATACTTATTTTCTTTTGGTACCCATAATTCGACATCATATTTTTTAACTTGTCCCATTCCTAAATCTCCACCACAATTAACTACTGTGTGATATGGTATACCTAAGGATTCTATAAAATTCTCAGTATTTTGATTAATTTCTTCATGATGTTTAACACTCTCAGTGTGTGAAGCTGGACACAAAATAAGCTGTTCCCATTTGTAAAATTCATGGACCCGAATAAGTCCCTTAATGTCCTTGGAATGACTACCCGCCTCTCTACGGAAACAAGGAGAAAAACCTAAATATTTTTTAGGTAAATCTTTTTTATCTAAAATCTCATCTTGGTGAAAACCCATCAAAGGCACTTCTGCAGTTCCTGCTAAGAAGTCACCATCTTGTGTTTTATACAAATCCTCTTCTCCTTGAGGAAGATACCCAGTACCCATAAAAGTCTCTCTCCTTATAATAACAGGAGGGATTATCGGAGTAAAACCTAAACCAGAGAAAAAATCAAGTGCATAATTCCAAATAGCCATTGAAAGCCTAGCCCCATCTCCCGTCAAAAAGTAACCGCGAAAACCATGGACTTTTATTCCTCGATCAAAATCTACCATTTTTAAATTAGTCATTAGTTCAATATGGTCTTTTGGTTCAAAATTAAAGTTTGGCTTCTCTCCCCACTGTTTAACCTCTACATTATCTTCATCGCTATTGCCTTCAGGAACTGAAATATCTGGAATATTTGGAACAGAGAGCATTAATAACTGCCACTCTGTCATTACCAAACGCAACTCTTCCTCTTTTTCTTTCAATTCTTCTTTAACCGAACGCATTTCTTCTATCAGTTGAGACCTTTCAGCATCACTCAAAGTGCCACCCATTGATAAGCTAACCTTGTTTTGTTCCCCTCGGAGAGTTTCTACCTTAGTCAACAAATCCAACCTTTTTTGATCCACCTCTAGAAGTTTATCTACATCTTCTCCTAAATGTTTCTTTTTTGCACCAGCCTTAATGACATCTTTATTTTCTCTTATAAATTTTATATCTAACATATAAAAGTATTATATAAAAAAATAAGCTATTAAACAATAAGGTTTTGTGTTTATTGATTTACTCTTTGCAATATAGACAAACCCCTTGTTTTGTTGCCCTATTCCCAAGGCCTGGCCTTGGGAATACAGACACATATTTTATATGATGTCAAAGGATTTTTTGATTAACCATAAGATATAATCATCTGTATGGATAAAATATATGAAGTTAAAAAAGAGAACTGGCCTGAGTCATTAAAAGAAATTCCAGAGCCTCCTATAAAACTTTATGCTAGAGGTAAACTACCAAATACAGATTCTATTTATTTAGCAGTGGTTGGTTCAAGAAAATATTCAAATTACGGCAAAGAGGTTTGCCAAAAATTAATTGCAGGCCTCTCTGGTTACCCCATAGTTATAGTTTCAGGTCTAGCGATAGGAATAGACAGCATAGCTCATCAATCTGCTTTAGATGTAGGACTCACCACTGTAGCATTCCCAGGTTCTGGTCTAAATAGAAGTGTTTTATATCCAAAAAATAATTTAAGCTTAGCTCTAAAAATAATCAAAAGCGGTGGTTGTATTATTTCTGAATTTGAACCAGATTTTGTTGCCACCACCTATTCATTTCCACAAAGAAATCGATTAATGGCAGGAATTTCAAAAGCTGTTTTAATAATTGAAGCTGAGATGAAATCTGGTTCTCTAATTACAGCGCGTCTTGCTTTGGATTACAATAAAGATGTGATGGCTGTTCCAGGTCCTGTATTCTCTAAAAACTCTACTGGGGTCAATTGGCTAATTAGAGAAGGGGCTATCCCTGTTACAACAAGCGGAGATGTTTTAGAAGCTCTTGGTTTTAATAACCAAAATAATCTATCTAATAGATATCAAACTTGCCAACCAGAAGAAAAAGCAATTCTTGATCTTCTAATAGAACCAATAGATAGAGACGAATTAATTATATTATCAGGACTAGAAACGGGAGAAGCAAATGCTCTTTTATCTATTATGGAAGTTCGCGGTCTAATCAAAGAAAGTAATGGCCAGATATTAAAGATTTAATTCCCTATATTTGCAAAAGAAGTCTAATTCATGTAATACTTGTCATTACAGATGAAATTATTAATTGTAGAATCACCTTCAAAAGCCAAAACGATAGAAAAATATCTAGATGGAGCATATACCGTCAGAGCGTCAGTCGGGCATATTCGGGATTTACCTAAATCAAACAAAAACGCCATTGATATACCCGGTGGTTTTATCCCTAAATACGAGATATCTAAAGATAAGGGAAAAATAGTTAATGAGCTCAAAAATCTATCTCACAAAGCAGAAGAAATTATTTTAGCAACTGACCCCGATCGTGAAGGAGAAGCTATTTCTTGGCACCTTAAAGAGATTTTAAATGAAGATAAAAAAATAAAATCTCTTATCAAAAGAGCTACATTTAATGAGATCACAAAAGAAGCAGTCTCCTCTGCTATCAAAAATCCTCGAGATATTGATCTTAATTTAGTCAAAGCCCAAGAAGCAAGACGGGTGCTAGATAGGCTAGTCGGATATGATCTATCTGGCCTTATTTGGAAAAAAGTCAGATATGGACTATCAGCTGGTCGAGTACAATCCCCTGCTATTAGAATTATAATGGAAAGAGAGAGGGAAATTAGATCTTTTATTCCAGAAAAATTCTTTGTTATTGATGGTATTTTTGAAACTAATAAAAAAGAAAAAATTAACCTAACCTGTCAAGAGGAACCAAAAGACGAAAAAGTAGCAGAAGAAATTTTAGAAAAAGGGCAAAAAGAAAAATGGACAATTATAGATATAAAAACAAGCGAACAAAAAAGGCAACCAAAACCACCATTTACAACTTCTGTTCTTCAACAAACAGCCAGCACAAGGTTAGGTTTCTCTCCCTCAAGAACTATGCAAGTTGCCCAAAAATTATATGAGGCTGGACATATAACATACATGCGTACAGATAGCACAAACCTATCATCAATCGCTCAGAATCAAATAATAAACTTTGTAGAAAAAAAATATGGCAAAGAGTACGCCGAACCACATTTTTATAAAACTAAATCAAAAAATGCCCAAGAAGCTCACGAAGCAATTAGACCAACGCACATTGAAAAAACACAAGCTGGAAATACTGATGAACAAAAAAAACTTTATCAATTGATTTGGCAAAGAGCCGTTTCTTCTCAAATGACAGATGCTAAGATCCTAAAAACCAAGATTATAGCCAACATTGAAAATAGGAACATCCCGAATTTCGTAGCCAATGGGTCAAGAATTATATTCCATGGTTGGTTAAAGTGTGATACTGGAGCCAAAGGAGAAGATATAGAACTACCAGAAGTTAAAATAGATGAAGAAATTAAACTTATTGAACTCAAAAGTACAGCCAAAGAAACCGAACCTCCTAATCGTTACACTGAAGCTGGTTTAATTAAGGAATTGGAAAGCAGGGGAATAGGGAGACCTTCTACATACGCTTCTATTATGAAAACAATTGAGGACAGGGGTTATGTCAGAAAAGAAGGAAGAACTCTATTCCCTACTGACACAGGGGATGTTGTCTCTAGTTTTCTAGAAAATAATTTTGCCAATTATATTAGTGACGACTTTACTGCTAAAATGGAAGATGAATTAGATGACATATCTAATGGAAAAAGAGATTATACTAAAACTCTGAAAGATTTTTACACTCCTTTTCAAAAAGAAGTAAAAGAAAAAGAAAAACTAGAAAAGGCAACAAACTTAGGTGAAGCCCCAGAAGATATTAGATGTCCCTTGTGCCAATCTAAAATGATTATTAAATTATCTCGAAGTGGAAAATTCTATTCATGTTCTAACTATCCAGAATGCCAAGGAGCTAGAACAATTTTAGGCAAGATACTAGAAGGACCAAAAGAAACCGGTGAAAAATGCCCAGTGTGTGGAGAAAAAGAAGGAAAAAATGGAGGTGGCAAGCTGGTGAAAAAAGAAGGAAGATTTGGTTCATTTATTGCTTGCTCTCGCTATCCAAAATGTAAGTTCATTAAAAAAGACGAGGCTGAAGAAGCCAAGAAAAAAACAGGAATCAAATGCCCCGTTTGTAAAGATGGAGAAATAACAGAAAGAAGAGGAAGATTCGGTATTTTCTATTCTTGCTCTAATTATCCAGATTGTAAGTTTGCAATTAAAGCAAAACCAACAGGAAACATTTGCACAATTTGTGGCTCGTTAATGATGCAGGGAACAAAAACAATACCAGAAAGATGTAGCGACCAAAAGTGTCCAAACTATAGGCCAGATAAAATGACTAAAGATAAACTCTCTTAAAAAAATAAATAAAACTTATTTTGTGTTAAAATAAGTCTAGAATAATATGTTACCAACTAAAGAAGAAATATCTTCCTTGGTTAAGACGTCTAATGAGGAAGATAAAAAATTAATAGAAAAAGCTTATGACTTTGCTAAAAAAGCTCACCTTGGACAAAAGAGGAAAAGTGGCGAACCGTATTTTGTTCATCCCGCTTTTACCGCTAAAACCTTAGCGGAATTAAACATGAGTCCAACTGTAATTTCAGCTGGTCTGCTTCATGATTGTTTAGAAGATGCAAAGATCGAAGAAGAAATCATAAAAAAAGAATTCGGACAAGATATTCTCAATTTAATAGTTGGAGTTACAAAACTTGGACATATTAAATACAAAGGAGAGGAAAGAAACATCGAAAACCTAAGAAAATTTTTCATATATGAAGCAGAAGATATAAGAATCTTGATCATTAAACTAGTGGAAAGGCTTCACAATATGGAAACGCTTCAGTTTGTTGATAAAAATAAACAAAGAAGACTAGCCCTAGAAACTCTTGAAATATATGCACCTCTAGCAAACAGGCTATCTTTATCCAAGCTTAAATCTGAATTAGAAGATTCTGCTTTTAAATATGTGTATCCGGACGAGTATGCCAATATGAAAAAAATGTTGAGAGAAAAAGAAGGAGTTAAAGAGAGATATCTTTTGGAAGCGAAGGAAAAAATTAAAGAAATGATAGATAAGGCTGGTATAAAAAACGCAGAAATTAGTTACAGACAAAAGCATCTCTATTCTTTGTGGAAAAAATTGGAACGATATAATATTGGGATAGATAAAATTTATGACATTATCGCCATTAGGGTTATAGTGGAAACTGTCGAGGATTGTTATACTGTTCTTGGTCTCCTACACGGATTATGGAAACCTAAAATTGATCGAATCAGAGACTACATCGCTTCTCCAAAAAACAATGGCTATCAAAGTATTCACACAATTGTCTCTACCGAAACTGGTGGCTTAATTGAGATACAGATAAGAACTTACGATATGCACAACCAAGCAGAAAATGGATTAGCTGCCCATTTTGCCTACAAAGAGAAATATAAGAAAGAAGGTGTATCAGAAAAACAAAAGGACTGGTCTCGTAAGCTAAATCTTTTATTTAAAAACAAAAACAACAAAGAGGAACCTCTTAAAATAGATATATTCAGAGATAGAATTTTTGCCTTCACCCCAAGAGGAGACATAATTGACCTGCCCGAAGGATCTTGTGTTTTGGATTTTGCTTATGCTGTTCACACAGATCTTGGAAACAAAGCAGGAGGAGCCAAAATAAATGGGAAAAATTCAGCTTTAAATACACTTTTAAAAACAAACGATAAAATAGAAATTTTAACAAATAAAAATGGTCACCCTTCTATTAAATGGCTTAGTTTTGTTAAGACACCATTAGCTAAAAAACATATAAATAATTACCTGAGACAAAACGATTTACTTTCTCGTTTTCTTTCTTTTGGAAAAAATAATTAAATTGAGAAATTTTTGATATTATATAAATCAATATCTTCTTCAGCTTTTTCTATTTCCTCTTTAGACCTATCATCAACCGGAGTTTCTTGTTCATCTAACACATTTACATCTTGTTCTAAATTATTGGATTGATGACTAGCAATATAACTATCTAACATACTGTTTGGGTTTTGATTTTGTCTATCTTTGATTAAACCAAGGATGGTGTGCAAGTCATCATCGGTGAAAAAATCTATAGTGATATGGCCACCATTTTCTTTCTTTTCAATTCTAACCCTAGTCCCTAAAGACTCTTGTAATTTTTCTTCCATTTCAGCTATTTCTGGATCGATCATGTATTCTTTTTTACGAACACGATCATAAGCAATCCTTCTGGCTGCTTTTTCTGCATCTCTAACAGTCATTTTTTTGAAAACTATTTCTTTAAATAAAACCATTTGCTCTTCTGGTCTATCAGAAAGCATCAAAATAGGGCGAGTATGCCCCTCGCTTATTTTTCTGGCAGATAAAGCATCTAGTATGTCTTGTGGTAAGGCCAGTAACCTTAGAGTGTTTGAAACATATTCTCGACTTTTACCTATCTTCATTCCAATCTGAGCATGAGTAAATTTAAACTCATCAGCTAGTCTCATAAAAGCTCGAGCTCTTTCAACAGCATTTAAATCTTCTCTCTGTAAATTCTCAATAATGGCTAATTCTAATTTGGCCATATTGTCATCACCCACTCTTATAATAACTGGGACCTGTTCTAGCCCAGCTATTTTTGAAGCTCTGAGTCTTCTCTCTCCGGCTATCAATTCATATTCTACACTTATTCCGCCATCTTCTTTTTCAAATTCTTCTCGAGAAACTGTAAGAGGTTGCAATAAGCCGTACTGCCTTATTGAATCGGCTAAATCTTTCAAGCGATCTTCATCAAACTCTCGACGAGGCTGAAAAGGGTTCGGTTTAATTTTATCTATATCTACCCAAAAAATTGAATTATTATAAAGTTGTGACATATAAGATTATTTTATCATATTCTTTGGGGATTGAAAAATGAAAAGATATCGTGTATAATCAAAAATGCAAATGTAATAGAAGAATCGCGTCGGTGGATAAAATATAAACTTCTTTATATTTTATCCGAAGCAAAGCGAAGGTGGGCTGCCACCAGAGCGATGTGCCGAACGCAGTGAGGATTGCGACCTTATGTCGCAAAATCGCGTCGGTGGCAGAGTGGTCAATTGCAACTGACTGTAAATCAGTCGCCCTATGGGCTACGTAAGTTCGAATCTTACCCGGCGCACAAAACTTTTCAGCCCCTTTGGTTTTTAATAAAACCAAAGGGGCTGTTAAAGTTTTAGTATCCCCACCAATTTTTTGATTAATCTAAATTAATTCAATGAAAAAGTAGATTGAAATTGAAATGCTAGAAATTACCTATTGTTTGTATAAAAACTGGTGAGGGTTATTTTTTCTTGGCAATAGATGCAGTTTTTTTATTTTTCTTATTTTCTATAACTAGATTATCTAACCTAAGAGAAACATAAAGAGTATCACCTTTCTTTGTCGTTTTTGAAATAATCATCATAGCAATTGGGTTAAGTATTTTTTCTTGAATTAAACGAGAAAGAGGTCTTGCTCCGTAGTGAGGGTTGTAACCCTCCCTGGCTAAATAATCCAAAGACTCGGGAGATAAGCTAAGATTTATTCCTTTACTCTGAATTCTTTCTTTTATATCTCTAATTTTTATATCAACAATATTCCTAATGACTTCTCTAGAGAGAATATCAAAGACAATTATTTCATCAAGTCTATTCAAAAATTCAGGCCTAAAGAAATCTCGCAAAGCTTCTAAAACTTTATCTTTGGTTTCTTTATATTCATCTTCTTCCTTGTCAGGGCGAAAACCTATTGTTTCCATCTTTTCTATAAAATTAGAACCAAGATTGGAAGTTAAGATGATAACTGTATTTTTAAAATTGACGACTCTCCCTTTAGCATCCGTTAAACGGCCATCGTCTAAGACCTGCAGAAGTACATTTAAAACTTCTGGGTGAGCTTTTTCTATCTCATCAAACAAGACAACAGAATAAGGTCTATGACGAACAGATTCAGTCAAGTTTCCTGATTCTTCGTAACCAACATAGCCAGGTGGAGAACCTATTAACTTAGAAATACTATGCCTCTCTGAAAATTCGCTCATATCAACACGGATTAAAGCTTTATCATCATTAAACATAAATTCGGCTAAGGCTTTTGTTAACTCTGTTTTTCCAACTCCTGTGGGACCCAAAAAAATAAAAGAGCCAATTGGTTTGTTTGGATCTGAAATGCCAGCGCGACTTCTTCTCACAACATCTGAAATCTTTTTAATGGCTTCCTCTTGCCCTACTACCCTCTTATGTAATGCATCTTCCATGTGAGCTAATTTATCCATTTCCTCTTCAAGCATTTTTTCAAGTGGAATATTTGTCCACCTAGAAACAACAGAAGCAATATCTTCTTCAGTTATATCTTCTTTCAAAATTCTTCTAGATTTCTGTAATTTTTTAAGTCGTGAGAGTCTTGATTCTAATCTGTTTTGTAATTCAGGTATCTTTCCATAACTAATCTCTGCTGCTTTTTCTAAATCTGCTCTCATCTCAGCATTTTCTGCTTCTAATCTCAAAGATTCCATTTCTTTCTTTGCCTCCCTTATCTCCAAAACTGTTTCTTTCTCGTTTTTCCACTTAAGTTCTAACTCCCTTGTCTTCTCTCTTAAGTTAGCTATTTCTTTTTCTATCTCTTTTAACCTAAGCTTTTCTGTTTTGTTATTTTCTGTATTTTTACTTCTTTCAATTTCTTTTTCTAATGCTTTCTTCTCAACCTCAAAACGCATTATTTTTCTATCGGCGTCTTCTAATATTTCTGGCTTATTCTCTAAGGCTAAACGCAAAGAAGAACAAGCTTCATCAATTAAATCAACCGCCTTGTCTGGTAAATATCTATTTGTGATATATCTTGAACTTAAATTAACTGCTGATATAATAGCATCATCTGTTATTCTAACTCCATGAAAAAGTTCATATTTTTCTTTTAATCCTCGTAAAATAGCCACGGCATCTTCCATGCTTGGTTCATCAATATATACGGGTTGAAATCTTCTCGCTAGAGCTGGATCCTTCTCAATATATTTCTGATATTCCTTTAATGTCGTAGCTCCTATCGCCCTTAATTCTCCTCTTGAAAGAGCAGGCTTTAACATGTTTGAAGCATCAAGTGACCCTTCTGATGAACCTGCACCAACAATAGTATGGATTTCATCTATAAACAAAATAATCTCACCGCTTGATCTTTCAATCTCTTTCATTATTCCTCTTAATCTTTCTTCAAACTCCCCTCTGTATTTTGTTCCAGATAAAAGCAGACCTAAATCAAGGGAAACAACTTCCTTATCTTTTAGACTCTCTGGGACATCATTTTTAGCTATCCTAATAGCCAAGGCCTCTGCCACCGCTGTCTTACCAGTCCCCGCCTCCCCTATTAAAATTGGATTATTCTTTGTCCGACGAGAAAGAATTTGCATCATTCTCATTATCTCTGCATCACGCCCTATAACAGGATCTAATTTATCCTCCTTGGCTAAAGCTGTTAAATTCCGAGTAAATTTAGCTAAAAGTTTTGGTTTTTTTGAAAGAGCTAAATCACCCTTGTTACTCTGTCTTAAAATTTTTAGAACTTCTAAAACTTTTTCTTTATCTATCTTAAATCTCTTTAGAAACTGGCTAACTTCTCCTGGTGTTTCCAAAAGGCCCAAGAACAAATGTTCTGTCGAAACAAACTCATCTTTTAAAGAAATAGCGATTTTAGCAGACTTTTCTATCGCCTCTGCTAAATCTGCTGTTAAAAATATTTGGAAAGAAGGAGAAAGTGTGTCTCTTTTCTCTGGGCCTTCTGTCATCTCCATTAAATTATCTGTTAGGAGCATTGTATCAATCTCCATTTTATCTAAAATAGAAATAACCAAAGAATCATCCTGAGTTATGAGAGCTGTCAGTAAATGCAAAGCCGTAACGTTGTTTTGGCCAGCTTCAATAGCTATCTCATGAGCACGTCTGATGGCTTCTTTTGCTTTAGTTGTAAAATTGTTAAATGGGGGCATAAAAATAATTTTAACTTATTTATTAATTTGATTCAATCAGTAATCACTACTCTTATTATGGTATATTTTATATAACATTTATCTTAAAAAGTCTAATTTAAGGAAGCCCAAGCTCCGTACTTTTTTAAGACATTTTCTATTGATTTAACTAATATTCTTAAATCTCTTTTTTTTGTTTCTCTTCCTAATGTAATTCTAAGAGAACCTATCTTTTTACCATCCTTTATTTTTTTATCATAAATGGAATCTAGGACATAAGAAAGACTGTTACTGCCACTTTTGCAATCACTTCTCTCTGAAACAAATACACCTCGTGCTCCTAATTCCAAAACAATTAACTCACTCGATAAACCAAAAATAGATATGTTTATATTGTTAGGTAATCTTTTTTCTCTATCTCCGTTTAATATAATTTTAAAAGGAAATTTTTTTTCAAGTTCTAAAATTTGCTCTATCGCACGATCTCTCATCTCAATTAACCTAATATTCTCTTTTTCTTTTATGGCTTCTGTCTTTTCTAGAGCCTGTGCTAAACCAACAATAAGAGATGTATTTTCTGTCCCTGACCTTAAATTAAATTCTTGACCTCCACCCTTATACAAAGACTCTAATTCTACACTTCTTTTTTTATACAAAACACCAACTCCCTTAGGCCCGTATATTTTAGAACCATTAAATGTCATTAAATCAACACCTAATTTATCAATATTCCTAGTAAATAAATAATTCATCGCCTGACAAGCATCAGTGTGAAAAATCGGATACATATTATCTTTAAAAATGGAAAGATTATTTTTTTTAAAATATCTAATTTCTTTAGCTATTTCTTCAATGGGCTCTATGGTTCCTATCTCATTGTTTGCATACATCACAGAAACTAAAACAGTATTGAGCTTAATATTTTTTCTAATATCTTTTGAATCAATAATTCCATTTTCTCTTGGGGCTAAATATGTCACCTCAGCTAAATTATTTTTTTCTAACCATTTTATATTTTCTAAAACAGCCGGATGTTCTATCTCTGTAGTTATAATATGGGGAATAATATTTTTGTTTTTTAATCTAAAATAATATATCGTCCCCAAAATAGCTAGAGCATCACTTTCAGTTCCACTACCAGTAAAAATTATCTCGTCACTATGTGCTCCTATCGTTTTAGCCACAGTCTTCCTTGCATCTTCAATTAAGTTTCGAGCTTTTACCCCCTCACTAAATATGGAGCTAGGGTTACTATAAATAAAACGATTTAAAAAATTAATCTTTTTTAAAACCTCTTTATCCATTCTGGTGGCTCCAGCATTATCTAAAAATATTTTCCTTTTTGAGAATATTCTCATATTTAAATAATAGCACAACAAAGAGTTTGTAAAAAACGAGCTCTTGGTATATACTGTCTCAAGCTAGAATCTATATTTTTAAAATATAGTTTTAAATTATTATTAAATTCTTCTACTTTGGCAACAAACAAAGTGAGCTAATTAATCTTTTATGACTGGGAATATTTTATTTTACATCTTATCTTTTTTTATTATCCTTATCCTGTTTTGGATATTAATTATTGAAATAAGATTGAAAAAAATATTTTATGGTTTTAAAGCTAAAAATGCTGAAGTTCTAATATCTGAGGTTACCAAAAAAACGAAAGAGTTAGAAGAAAACAAAAAAAGAGTTGACGAAAAAATATCTATCATAGAAAGAAGGTTAGATCAATCTATTCGATGTATTGAAACAATTCGCTTTAACCCATTTCCAGAGGTTGGTGGAAACCAAAGTTTTGCAATTTCTCTTCTTAATGATGAGGGAAACGGCGTAATTATTTCAAGCCTTTACGCCAGAGACAGAATGAGCCTTTTTGCAAAACCAATCAAAGAAGGTAAATCAGAATTTGAACTAACTAAGGAAGAGAAAAGTGTCCTTAAAAAGACCTTAAAATAAAAGGTTCCGTAGTCGTTGAACCGATAATTTTTCCAAAAATTATGTCTGACAAAAAAGAAAAAATAGAAAAACGTCCTCCCGTGGTAGTAGTAATGGGTCATGTTGATCATGGTAAATCAACCTTATTGGACTATATAAGAAAAACAAATGTCGTTGAAAGAGAAGCCGGCGGAATAACTCAATGTATAAGTGCATATGAAGTTTCTGTTAAAGACGAAAATGATGCCAACCGACTTATCACATTTTTAGACACACCAGGGCATGAAGCTTTTTCTAAAATGAGACAAAGAGGTGCCAAGGTGGCAGACATTGCTATTTTAATTGTTTCAGCCGAAGATGGAGTTAAGGCTCAGACAGAAGAAGCCTATAACTCTATCATCGAGAGTAAAACCCCCTTTATTGTGGCTATAAATAAAATAGACCGACCAAACGCCAATATTGACCGCACAAAAATGGATCTAGCTGAAAAAGGAATTTATCTTGAAGGGATGGGGGGAGATGTTCCTTTTGTGCCAATATCTGCCAAACAAGGAGATGGGGTAAAAGATCTTCTGGATATGATTATCTTATTATCTGACATGCAAAATATTACCGGAAACAGAAACGCAAACGCTTCTGGAATAATAATTGAAACCGAACAGGATCCAAAAAGAGGGATAGGAGCAATATGCATTATTAAAAATGGAACATTAAAATCTGGGATGTTTGTTGTCAGCGGAAAAAGCTTAGTGACTACTCGAATATTTGAAGATTGCTTAGGTAAACCAACAAAAGAAGAATCTTTTTCTTCTCCTATTAAACTAGTTGGTTTTGATTCTATGCCTGAAGTCGGTAACACTTTTGATTCTTTTGCAACCAAAAAAGAAGCTGAAAATTTTATTAAAGAAACTTCATCACTAATGCAAAATGAAACCGAGACACTAAACAGAAACCATAATGACGGGGATACTCTTATACCAATTATTATAAAAGCTGATGTTATGGGCTCTATTGAGGCAATTGAGAAAGAAATGAGTAAAATCAAAAAGGATCAGACTGGTTTTAAAATAATTAAAAAGGGAGCTGGAGATATAAATGAATCCGATATTAAAATGGCTGGAGTAGATAAAAACTGTATAATTGTTGGTTTTAATGCCAAGATGGACCACAGCGCTAGAGATTTGAATGAATCTTTGGGTGTTACTGTCGAAAGTTTTGACATTATATACAAAATGATTGATTGGCTTAAAGAGATTATAGAAGAAAGAAGACCTAGAGTAGAAAGTAAAGAGATAATTGGGCACTTAAAAGTCCTGAAAACTTTTAGTTCCACTAAAAATAAGCATGTTGTTGGGGGAAAAGTTACTGATGGAAAAATTTGTTTAAAAAATATCGTTGGTATTGTTCGTCGAGATTTTGAAATAGGTCAAGGAAAAATTGTTGGACTACAGAGTAATAAGACTAACACGAAAGAGGTAATCGATGGGTCTGATTGCGGGCTTGAAATAGAAACAAACATAGATGTTGCAAGTGGGGATGTTTTAGAAGCTTACCAGATAGTTATTAAATAAAATGTCTGAATTTAGAAACGAAAAAATAATACAAAACATAAAAGAGTTATCTGCTGTCTTTATCGAAAAAGAAGCTACTCCTGCCTCTTTAATTACTCTAACTAGGGTCTTACTCTCTTCTGACGGGAAAAGAGCTACATTAATGATCAGTGTTTTGCCTAAAGAAAAGGAGCAAGCCGCTTATGGTTTTATAAAAAGAAACTTAGGTGAGTTAAGAGAAAACCTAAAAAAACACCTGAGAATAAATCCACTTCCCTTTCTTGATGTCAAAATTGACTTGGGAGAAAAAAACAGGCAAAAAATTGACGAATTGCTAAATAACAGTTAGGATAATTATATGTTGCCAAATAGCACGAGCGTAGCGAGATAAGGATAGACAAGAGTCTGGCAGACTCTAAAGGTTAGTGGGTTCTTGTAATAAAAAAATAATTTTGTTTATTCTGGCTCTCGTCGCCAAGTGGCACGAGCGTAGCGAGATAAGGATAGACAAGAGTCTGGCAGACTCTAAAGGTTAG
>CAZCND010000012.1:25353-25425 GCA_964500195.1 uncultured Candidatus Saccharibacteria bacterium
TGGGTTCTTGTAATAAAAAAATAATTTTGTTTATTCTGGCCTAGTCGCCAAGTGGTAAGGCAAGAGTCTGCA
>CAZCND010000013.1:0-19803 GCA_964500195.1 uncultured Candidatus Saccharibacteria bacterium
TCGGTGGGAGGGGTCGAACCTCCGACCTTGGGCTTATGAGTCCCACGCTCTAACCGACTGAGCTACACCGACAAGGTATTTACATATTAACAAATTTTTCAAAAAATTCAATGCTTAAAAAATAAAAAAGAGACTCAGCTTTATAAGACTGAATCTCTGTTAATATACTTCCTTAAAAACAAACCAGAAATCTCCATTTTTCATATTCTTCTCTTTTTCTGGATAAATCATCACATTTGTTTCTGCCACAATTTGGGCAACAAAATATCTTTCACCTAAGGGACTAGTCGACACTAATTTAATAATATCTAAACTTAAATCATCATAAATATAAAGATATCTTTTACAAATGATAACGACTTCTCTTAGACTAACAGTCTTAAGATTGTTTTTATCTGACCAATTTAAGGCTTTTTGCAAACTACCCTCGCCGTCAGTTGGCCAACAAATAGCAATAAAATCACAAGTTTTATTTTCTCCACCTGTCTCTTCTAGCCTAGTCGCCAATGAACGAAAATAATCTCCTGTTGCCGGAGCAAACTTTTCTATTAAACTAAATAATGGGGTAAAATTATCCACTTCCACATTATTTTCTATTGAATAAACCCTTGCCCCTATTGATTTAGCTGACTTCTCTAAATCAATAATTTTTTTTTCTTTTTTCATTTTTTTTCAATTTTCATTATCTTTATAGCATAATTAATCAAAACAACCAAGTCCGCCAAATCTAAGTACCTTAAATATCCCAAACAGTCCACCTCCCGGTCTGATATTATAAATTAAAAGAGGTCTTTTTAAGACCCCCTATACAACCCCGAGCTCTTCAAAAAAGTTTTGATATTTTTTAATTATTTGTCTGCCTTTTGACTGAGTCATCTCTACTTTTATCCCCTGGTGAGCAATATTGTTTCTAAATATATGTGCTTCCCAAGCATCCTGTATATGTCTAAAACCAGACTCTCTAGCTGAGTTTAATAATTCATTTAATGTCTCCCCAGAAAAACCTTTCTCTTTTAAAACTTCTTCAAGCAAAGAATCTGCTTCTAGTATAGACACACGCCAATCAGATTCTTGAACACTCTCTATTAGAGTCAAAATATAATGCCAACGATAATTTCCATTTTCCTCTTTTGCAGAATCTTTTTCTATCATTTCTAAAATTTTCTTTTTTACTTCTTCTTTTTGATCTTTTCGTATTTCATACATTCGAACTAAAGAATATATAACAACAAAGAGGCAAAGGATAATAATTATACTTATTATGTTAGATATAGATGTCCATATTTTTGGTCTTGAAAGAAAAGACCAGGCCATCTCAAAAAACCTTAATATTTTATCAAAGAAAAAAGATATATTTAGATAAATTGGATTAACTGGAAGATTCATATATTTTAATTTTACTACTAAAAAACAATTATTGTAAACTCTCTATGTCCTTACCGATCGTAAACAAGGTATCTTCTCTTAAAAAAGGTGCTGTTATTTGAACACCGAAAGGCAAACCTTCTTTTGTCCAACCAGATGGGATAGTGATAGATGGGATATTCGCCAAATTAGCTGGAGCTGAAAATATGTCACATAAATACATAGAGACTGGGTCACCCATTTTTTCTCCTAGTTTAAAAGGTAAAAACGGTACAGTTGGAGTTACAAAAGCATCTATCGTAGAAAAGACCTTTTCTATTTCATCTTTTATCATTTTTCTAGCTAGCAGAGCTTTGTTGTAATAGGCATCATAATACCCATGAGATAAAACATATGTGCCGAGTAGTATTCTTCGCCTTGCTTCTTTACCAAAACCAAGGGCTCTGCTTTTAGCATAGACGTCAAAAAGATTATCTGCGTCCACACTAAACCCATATCTTATTCCGTCATAACGAGCTAGATTACTGGAGACTTCAGCTGGCATAATTATATAATAGACAGCTAAAGAATATTTTAAAATTGGTATAGAGATATCAACTAATTCATAACCTAAAGACTCTATTTTTTTACAAGTTTCTTCAAAATTATCTAAGACAACCTTATCTATCCCTCCTCCCTCTAAAAATTCTCGAGGTATCCCTATTTTTTTTCTCAAAGGTTTCTTTTCTAAAAATCTTTTTTCTTCAGGGATAGAAGTGCTATCTTTTCTGTCGTATTTAGAAATTGCGTTAAAAATCATTTCAACATCTTCTACTTTCTTTGCCATAGGTCCCACTTGGTCTAAAGAACTACCCATAGCTATTATTCCCGAGCGAGAAACTGCTCCATAACTAGGTTTTAAACCAACTAGACCACAAAAAGATGCTGGCTGTCTGACTGAACCACAAGTTTCTGTCCCCAAAGCTACAAGCGCCATATTAGAAGCGACGGCTGATGCAGAACCTCCAGATGAGCCTCCTGGAACCCTAGAAGTATCGTGTGGGTTTTTGGTTATTCCAAAGGCACTTGTCTCTGTAGATGAACCCATAGCAAATTCATCCATATTAGTTCTACCTAAAAAAACAACTCCTTCTTCTTTTAATTTTTCAACCACGAAAGAATCATATGTGGCAACATAGTTTTCTAATATTTTGGAAGAAGCAGAAGCTTTTTGACCCTTGTATAAGATATTATCTTTTATAGCCATTGGGATACCTGTCAATTCTGTTGCTCGTCCTTCATCTATCAATTTTTGAGCTTTCTCTATCTGCTCGGTTAAATTATTAAATATTTCAAGATAAGCATTTAAGTCCTTGTTCTTTTTTTCTATTTCCAAAAGATACGCATCAACCAAATCCCTGACTTTAATCTCGTGGGACGCTAACATCTTGTGAGCTTTTTTAATTGTTAAATCTTTTAAATTAATTTCCATAATTACAATATCTGTTTGACTTTAATAAAACCACCCTCGGTTTGTGGAGCATTGTTTAATACATCTTCAGTCTGACAATTTCTTTGATTTCTTACCTCATCTTGACGAACCACATTATGTAAAAAATACTGGTCAGGGCTATTTTCTGCTTTATTTTTATATTCAAAATTGTTTGAAACTTCTTTAATCTGATCAACATACGCTAAAATAGAATCAAAATCTCGAGCCATTTCTTCTGCTTCTTCATCCTTAATATCTATACGAGACAAATTAGCCAATTTTTTTATTTCTGTTATATCCATAAAATAAAGAATACCATATTTCCGATGAATAAAACAGGTTTCTTTTGAAAGAATTATTGAAATTCCTTACCTCAAAAAATATTTTTTGAAAAGTAATTTTTTAACATTTTAAAATTTCAATTTAAAATATCCTTATTTAGTAAGGATATTTTAGTAAAAAATTAGACAAGATTTTTAAGATGTGTTGGTATTCACAAGGCCAGGCCTTGGAATTCGGGTTCGGTAATTATTTTAATTTTTAGTTTTTCAGCTTCTTTGTATTTTTTTCCAGGTTCACTTCCCGCCAAAAGATAATCGGTCTTTACTGACACAGAAGAAGAAACTTTTCCTCCCTTTTCAGTTATAATTTTTTTAGCCTCCTCTCGAGACAAAGTTGGTAATGTACCCGTGAGGACAAATGTTTTTCCAGCTAAACTTTTCTCTGTCTTTTTTTCTTTTTCAATAGAAACACCATTTTTAAATAGCTTATCTATAAAATCTATATTGTGTTTATCTCTAAAATAGTTAAAAATATTTTCCGATACGACTGGCCCTATGTTTGAGATGGAACTAATCTCCTCAACTGAAGCATTTTTTATTTTATCCAAAGTTTTAAAGTAATCCGCAAGGTCGTGAGCAGTTTGCTCACCCACCTGAGGAATACCAAGGGCATAAATAAAACGCCACAAAGAAACTTTTCTGTGATTATTGATTGAATTAATAATGTTTTCAGCTGATTTAAAACCAAACCTCTCCAGTCCTGCCAAGTCTGATTTGTCTAAAATAAATAAATCAGTGGCATCGCTAACAAGACCCTCATCCTTTAAACGATCTATTATTTTTGGCCCTATTTCATATATTTCAAAAACATTAACAAAATGATTTAAACTTCTTGAGTTTTGAGCATCACATTTTTTATTAAGACAATAATAAGCAACTGATTTGTCCAGACCATTAGAATTCTTCTGTCCTACCTTACTTCCACAGACAGGACAAAACTCTGGCATTTTAAATTCTTTTTCTTTTCCACTTCTAATATCTTTTATGACTTCAACAACTTCCGGTATAACATCACCAGCCTTTTGAACAACCAAAGTGTCTCCTATTTTTATATCCAAGCGTCTAATCTGATCCAGATTATGCAATGTTGCTTTAGAAACCATCGAACCAGCTATTAATGTTCCATCAAAATGTGCCACTGGGGTCAAAACACCAGTTCGTCCAACATTTACTTTAATATCTCTTAAAACAGTTATTGCTTTTTCAGCTTGGTATTTGTAAGCCACTGAATGCCGTGGGGATTTACCAACTATTCCTAAATTATCCCTTATCTCTAAGTCGTCAACAGAAACGACAAGCCCATCTGTGTCAATAGGTAAATTTTGTCTTGTTTTTTCTACTTCCTCTAAAAAAGGGAAAACTTCGTCCAAATTTTTAGCTTTCTTTTCTAAAGGAGGAGTTTTAAATCCCAACTTTTTTAAATACTCATGTTCTTCTGAGTGATTTTTAATATTTAACTTCTTCTCGTCTTCTTCGTCTAAAATTAAATCCCAAGCAAAAAAATTAAGATTTCTCTCTTTAACAATATTTGGATCTAATTGTCTTAAGCTTCCTGCAGCGGCATTTCTGGTATTAGCAAAAATGTTCTTACCTAACTTCTCTTGCTTTTTATTTAAAATTCCTAGTGTTTTCTTAGACATTACAACCTCCCCACGAATTTCTAAAAAACTGGGAATATCGCCTTTTAATTTAAGTGGTATATCATATATCATTTTAACATTTTGGCTAACATCTTCACCGACTAGTCCATCACCCCGTGTTGCTCCACGAATTAGATTACCATTTTCATATATTAAAGAAGTTGAAAGTCCATCTAATTTTAATTCACAAAAGTAAGACAACTTACCCTTGGTCAGTTTAGAAATTCTATTTTGCCAATCTTTTACCTCGTCATAAGAAAAAACATCATTTAAACTAACCATTTTGGTTCTATGTTTAACTTTCTGAAATGAATCAAGTGGTTTACCTCCAAGCCTTTCTGTTGGTGAGCTATATTTATTGACTAGTTTTGGATATTTTTTTTCCAAATCTCTTAATTCACGACGCAATGAATCATAGACCTCGTCAGAAACAGAAGGGTTATCATAGACATGATATTCTTCTTGAAGTCTTGATACTTTTTCTTGCAGACTAATTATTCTATCTTTTATGTCTTTATTATTCTGGTGTGTATACATAGTTATAGATTATTCTATATGATCTCTCCACGGTTCTTATTTTATTCTTATTGCAAATATTATAACCACTAGATGTTATAGTTACATTTTTAGGGTCAGATAAAATAGACCTAGATGACTCAACCTTAAAAGAAAAACACGGGTCTAGTCCTTCTTCTTCTTCTGGCGTCAATTCATAGCTATAAGTTCCTCCCTCATAATCATCTAAAGTTAAATTATCCCAATTCCCAACAATATGAAAAACCACTCCTCCACAAGTCCAAGTAGTATTACCACCTACTGCCAAGTAACGCTTGGCTACTATTTGTTCAAAAAATAGAGAACATTCATTGGCTGTGTCTGCCCAAACCGTAGCTATTTGAGAATCCTTTGCTAAAGAAGAAAGGGTTAATTGTTTATAGACAATATTAGAAAGTCCAGCTGTGATGACAGTAATAGCACTAACTATGATAACAGTGAAAAGCATAGCATATCCACCCTGTCCTTTTATTATTTTTTTTTCTTTTTTATGACTCATTTTATTGTTGGCGCCAATCTAGTAATGAAAAATTTAAGTTCCTCTCTTTTCCTAACCAATAAACAATTATCTCTATTTTTAATTCTTTGTATTCAGAACCAGAAACCTGATCGTACTCTCCTGTGTCTTCATTATAGACCTCATAACTAGGTAAATTTCTAGAATCCGCTGTTGCCTTAAAAATTCTCTTAATTCCAGTGTTTTTTGAATTAGTTGTTTTTTCATAACTATAAGGGATATCTTCATCTTCCTCAAGATAAATAGTGGCACAATCTTCTTCTTTGGAATTTATACTATTGACCACACATTCTTCTTTTACAGATATTTCTCCTGGGTTTATTTTAAGAATACAACCATCTTTACAATTATTAGTATAATCTAAAACAAAAGTATCCCAATCTTCTCTACCAAAAAATACTCTATTGTCTCTGTCATTTCTTATGCTATCCGCCATCTCTTGCATTAAAAAATTTATAACAATTTCTTGTTCAGCATATCGAGAAGAATATAAACTACTTGAAACTACACTCATAAGACCAGCAATAACAAAAGTTAAAATAAAAATAGCAAACATAGCTTCTACTAAAGTAAAACCTTTATTAAGATCATCATTCCTCCTTTTTATTTTTGTTATATTTTTAAACATATTTAATAATTTCGTTGGTTAATAAAAGTTTGGATATTAAATGGAACAGGTTCTTCTTTAACTTTGACTTCTCCTCTTAGTTTGATAAAGACACTTGGTTGTTTGTCATCGTCTCTTGTTCCTCTTACAAAAAAATTAACATATTTTATATTTACATCATCTGAAATTATTTGGACACAACTATTAGTAACACATCGTTCTAAAGTAAAAGAACCATCGTTGCGAGAAGATAATTTATATGTGGTAAGATCCCCTCTTCCAGATTGGGGTAAAAAAGAAATAGCTGTACCAGCCTCATTATCTTGGCAATCACGCCCGGGGGTAAGATCCCCTGTTAGTGTCTCGGGATAACTATTATTCCCAGATGTACAAATATAATTCTTCCCCATCCTTATAGACCTAGTCATACTTTCTAAAGCAAAATTAACATTATCAAGAGCAGTGTGTTTTGCTCTTGAGTTTTTAGAAGCACCCAATAAAGTAAAAAGCGAACCAATTGAAGCAAGCATTATGATAGCAAAAATAGAAGTAGAAACCATTAGCTCCACCAAAGTAAATCCTCTTGTTTTGCTTTTTTTAATTTGTCTGTTCTTCATAGTTTGAAACACTTATTTGTCCAGAATTAAAAACTTTTATGACTTTTTTGTTATCTGGCTCTTTTAGACTAGAAATTATTATTTTAACTTCTCTTATGTTAATTGGGTCAGCTATGTTACAAGTATCTGATTCTTCGCTTCCTACACAAAATCTTGGTTCTGGATTAGGTCTTTTGAAATAAATATCTAACGTTTCGTTTCCTGCCAAATCCGTTTCTGTGGATGTAGTATATGTAACTTTTTCTATTTCATCAGTACTCCTTATATACAACATCTCCAAACAATTTGAAGCATCTTCACAGTTAGTTCCAACTTCTTTGTATTTCGGTATATCTTCATCACTATTTTTAAACAAAATAAAAGATTTATTTGAACCAGAATAAAGCATATTTGGATTTTCTAGATTATATTCAGTCACCCTAAAATGAACACCGTAGCCAATATCAAAAGAACCTGAGCTCCCCCTTACTCCAATAGCATAACTTTGAGCTCGTCTAATTGTCAAAGCAATATCATCAGCCAGATTTTGAATTGTTAAGGAAGAATTAAAATCACCGTAGTTAAACAAAACAACCCCAGTGATAATAGAAAATATCACCATGGCGACCAAAAGCTCAACGATTGTCATTCCTTTCTGTCTATGACTAACCGTATATTTTTTAAATACTTTAAACATCTTAACCAAATAATCTACTAAACAAATTAATATCAAAACTAAAAATAAATGTCACAATTAAACTGATGATTAAAAATGGAGCAAGTGGAACTTCAGTCTTCATATCAATTCTCTTTTTTCTAAAACCGAGTAATTTTTTAGAAAAGATTATCATTAAAATACTAGTTAATGCTCCAACCCAGAATCCTAAAATTAGAGAAAATAGTCCAGCTGATAATCCTAAAAACCAGCCTATTCCTAAAATCAACTTACCATCACCTAACCCCATCAATCGCCCTTTGGAAAACGCCCAAAGTAAAACAAAAGGCAAAGCCAGTATTGGGCCAGATAATAAATCAACCCAAGATGGCCAAACAAATATGGGACCTATCGGGAAGAAATTTATAAAAAGAGAAATAAGAGAAATTATAATAAAAGGATAAACAAATTCATTAGGAATAATTTTATGTCTTAAATCATAAACCAAAATCAAAACAAGTAAACAAAATACAATTAAATGCAAAATAATGAGTGAGAAAGATGGCCAAAAAGAGAAATAAAAATAAGGTAAGAATTTATAAGCCACGAGAGTAAACAACAACCCTGTTCCTATTTCTACAAAAAAGTACTGCAAAGATATCCGACTGTGACAACGACGACATCTCCCACCTTGTACCAAGAAACTAAACAAAGGAATGAGTTCATACCATCTAAGTTTTCGGCCACAAGTCATGCAAATAGATCTGCCACTAGTAATTTTTTTACCTGTCTTGAAACGATAAATAACAACATTCAAAAAACTACCAACTATTGTTCCAAATATAAAAAATAAAATTAGTGCAAGGTTTTCCATGCACTAATTATAGCATTATTAAGTTTTTTCTAAAAGGTTATTCTTCTTTGACGCAAGATAAATACTCCGTTAAATTATTACGAGAATCTCCTAAATCTCTAGTAGTCTCAAATCCAGCCCCTGTTGAATCTATACAATAATAACGCGGAGTATTATCACTGCCCGTTCTCAATAATGGTATTTGAGCTGCCCAACGAGGATTGAAAAAATAATCAGCCTTTGTAGAGTGGCATCTAGCATAATATAACCCTGGAGTTGGACTTCCCGCACCGTTAATTGAAACTTCTTGTACCTTATAATAAGTAGCCTCTGGGTCTTTAGCACCTAGAGCTTCTAAAGCTTTAATAATAAATGGCTTCATCCCAACATCAGTGTCATTAGTACCTGTTTCATAACAAAGATTCTGATAATTACCATTTCTATTATAATAAATTTCCGCTTGGCTACGAGCTTGATTCATTTGAGCTATAGCAGTCTTTTCTTTACTTTTTTGTCTAGCTGAACTCAAAGAAGAAATAATAACAGCAGACAAAATTCCTATTATGGCTATAACTATTAGAAGTTCAACCAAAGTAAATCCTTTATTTTTATTTTTATTCATAACTAACATTTAAATAGTATATATTTTAATAAATATCAACTACTTAAATAATACTACACAAAGAAAAACACCACAAGGGTATAAGTGGTGTTTTCTAAAAAATTTATTATGAACCTGCATTTGCACAATCTATAGAGTCAGTACTTGGGTTCGTTGGTGTATCTATCGGTTGAGATTGTCCCTTACCATCCACACACCAAGCCTTTGCCCCATCGGTCTTCAACTGAACCCAAGCCATCCACCCTCCATCTGTACCGTTACAGGCATAATTTGTATCTTCTTCTGCATTTTTCATCAAAGCCTGGTGAGCTTTTGTTAACATCTTATCAATTGAGTCTGCAATAGTAGCTTGATCGTCTCCACAAACCCCAACATAGCTATTATCGTGATTATTATAATACAATTCTGCCTGAGCTCTAGCGTTGTTTAAATCTGCTTGAATGGCTGAATCAGAAGCTTTTTGTCTAGCACTGTTCAAAGAAGCTAAAACGACAGATGATAATATTCCAATGATGGCAATAACCACCAGCAATTCAATAAGAGTAAAACCTTTGTTATTTTTCATATTTAATATTTTTTATTGATAGTCTTTTATAAGACCCGACCTTATTATCTTTATAATTATATAATACCACAATTACTTTTAAATTGCACAACATTATCTTATTGTGGATATCTTTTAGGATATACCACCAGCAATGTTGTAAATAGGCATAAGGACAGATGCCAAAAGAACTCCAACACCAAGCCCTAAAATAATAATCATAAGTGGCTCTATCAAACTAACCATTGTATCTACCGCTTCATTAACCTCTCGTCCATAAAAACGACCAAGTGTTTTCAAAATATTTCCCAAAGATCCAGTCTCCTCTCCAACTTTAATCATTCCCGACATAATAGTTGGAATTTCTTCGTGGGTAGAAAAAGCAGATGATAGAGAGTTACCACTTTTTACCGACTCAGTTATTTCTTTGAGAATGTTTTGATAAATCTTGTTTCCAACAACTGAACTGGTTAATTCTATGGCTCTAACTATTGGAATACTAGATGACAACATCGTGTCTAGGTTGTCTGCCATTCTAGAAAGATATAATTTTTTAAAAACATTTTTAACAACAGGAAAAGTAATTTTTAACTTATCAAAATATGTTTTACCATTTTCTGTTCGAGCATATCTAATTAATACTATAACAAGAGCAATCACTACAAAAAGTAAATATAAACCATAATCAACAAAAAGCTCACTTATCTTCATAATAATTTTAGTGAAAAAAGGCACTTCTGCTTCTGACTCCGCGATAATATCTGCCAACTTGGGAACTATAAATGTAAACATCAAAACCATCACGATGAAGAAAACTCCAATGACGAAACTAGGATAGATTAAAGCGTTCTTTGTTTTAGATGTAAGTTGATATTGGCGATCCAAATAATCAGCAAGATAGGAAAAAGTCTGAGTCAGTCTTCCAGACTCTTCTCCTGATTTGATCATATTGACATAAAATTCTGAAAACGCTTCTTTGTGTTTTGCTAAGGCGGCTGAGATATATGTTCCAGATTTAATATCTTCTGCAATTTCTGCCAAGATAGAAGCCAGCCTCTTGTTGCTAGTGTTTTCAGATAAGAGAACGAAGGCCTTAAGAGCTGGAATTTGTGATTCAAAAAGGGTTGACATCTGTCTCGACATAGTCACAATGTCTTTCATTGGTACATTTTTCTTTTCAAATAAATCTTTCTTTAAAAGAGATTTATTTTTCGATTCGAGAATAGTCGAAACAATCAAACCGCGACGTTGCACAGCAGCAATTGCCAAATCTTTGGAACTGGCTTCTACTGACCCAGTCTTTTTTTCTCCGCTACTTGTAAATGCTTCGTAATTAAATAACATAAATTAAAACATTTGCTCTAAGGCCTTAGGATTAATAGCGTATTGATAAGCATTTTCCATACTTATTTCTCCTCTTTGAACTAAATCAATCAAACATCTGTTCATATCCATCATACCCTCTTGTGATGAAGTCTCTATAATAGTATCTATTTCATGAACTCTTTCTTCTCTAATTAAATTAGCTACAGCTTTATTGTTAATCAATAATTCATAGGCAGGTACTCGTCCTCCTGAAATCTGGGGAATTAATCTTTGTGAAAATATCCCCAACAAACTAGAGGCCAATTGTAAGCGAATTTGCCCTTGTTGATTAGCAGGGAATGAATCTATAATGCGGTCAATCGACTGAGAAGCATTGTTTGTGTGCAAAGTTGCAAAAACTAAATGCCCCGTCTCGGCTGCGGTCACCGCGGCTGACATTGTCTCACTATCTCTCATCTCTCCTATCATTAAAACATTAACATCTTCCCTAAATGCGGCCTTTAGAGCACTTGGAAAATCTGGAGCGTCACTTCCTATTTCTCTTTGGTTAATAATGGATTTATCAGCTGTATATAATATTTCAACAGGATCTTCTATTGTTAAAATATGTTGGGAAGACTCTTCGTTTATTGTGTTTATCATCGCTGATAATGTTGTTGTTTTTCCTTGTCCAACAGGACCAACAACCAAAAAGAAACCCTGTTTTTTTCTAGTAAATTCTTTTAAAATACTAGGTAATTTTAACTCTTCAATAGTTTTTGGTCTTGAGATAAGTCTTATAGCAATACATAACAACCCTCTTTGATAGAAAGCATTACCTCTTATTTGAATTTCATTATCTTTTAAACTTGCTGAAAAATCTACTGATCTTTCAGCTCTTAATCTATCCATCTTTTCTTTATCTACCAAGGATTCTAATATACCCAAAACAACAGATTGATCAAATGGTTTATAGTTAGCCAAAAAGATAAGTTGCCCATTAACCCTAATGGCTGGTTGCCTATTTTCTCCTACATGTAAATCAGACCCTCCTTGAGCTACTAAATTTTCCAATAATTCTTCTGTTAAACTTTGGTAATTCATGTTTGTGTTTTAATTATAACTAATAAACTAAAAATTGTATATCTCTTGAAGAGGAATTACCCCTTTAACACATTTCAAAATTGCATCTTCTCTTAGGGTCAACATTCCTTTTGTCCTAGCAAGTTTATAAATCTCTTGCTCTTGTGGTCTTTTCAAAATAACCTCTTGCATTTCTTTATCAACTTCAAACATTTCAAAAACTGCGGTTCTTCCTTTTAATCCAGTAGAGCTTCCCTCACAAGGTACTGCTTCATAAATTACGTCTCTAATTTCCAGTTTTTCTTGATATTCCTTTGGTAAATCTGCAAACTGATGATTAATCATCTGTTTTATAGATTCATCCATTGGAAGCATGTGCTTACCCTTAGGGTGTATTGTTTTGGCCAATCTCTGAGCCATACAAAGTTTTAGGGTTGGAGCTATAAGATATGGATCTATTCCCATATCTATTAGACGGGGGACAGCCCCAATAGCGCTATTGGTGTGAAGCGTTGAAAAAACCAAGTGTCCTGTTAGGGCGGCTTGAATGGCCAGCTCTGCTGTCTCCTTATCACGAATCTCTCCAACCAAAATAATATTTGGGTCTTGTCGCAAGATAGAACGCAAACCTGTTGCAAATGTATAACCTATCTCTGGAGCTATCTGGGATTGGTTAACCCCTGCCACCTTGTACTCAACCGGATCTTCAAGAGAAACAATATTTTTATCTTCCTTGCTTATCTCAGTCAACATTGAGTAAAGAGTAGAAGTTTTTCCTGACCCAGTAGGTCCTGTCATTAAGATTAATCCATATGGGGCACTTAAACATTTTCGAATCAGCTCCAAGTTTTGTTTGGTTATTCCCATATCATCTAGAGCATATAAACCTTTTTCAGAATCGAGAATACGCATAACAATTTTTTCTCCATAGTAAGCTGGCATAGATGAGACACGAAAATCTATTTTGCTATTATTTATTTTGGCAGAAAAACCTCCATCTTGTGGCTTTCTTTTTTCATCAAGTCTCAATTTAGACAGAATTTTAATACGAGCAATTACTCCGTTGTAAACACCAAGAGGTAAAATCAAAGAAGTATGTAGAGTTCCATCTATCCTAAAACGAACCCTGACCTTATCTCCAGTATTTTCAATGTGTATATCTGAAGCCAAACTTTCTACTGCACTTCTTAAAATAACTGCAACAATTTTTATTATAGGAGCATCTTCAACTATCTTTTCCTCCTCGCCTGGTTTTAATTTATCTGATTCTTTGTTGTTCTTTTCAATAATAACACCTTCTTCTGTTACATTGGCTATCTCTTTATCTAGTTCACTTAAGGCCTGCTCAACCTCAGGGTTATAATTTCCATCATACATTTCAATCAATTTTTTGTATGCGGAAAAAGAAATTAAATATAATTTAAAAGGCTTGTTTAGCTTGGCAGTAATAAAAGTTAGGGCATCTACTGCTTTAACATTTTCAGGATTAATAATACCCACCTCCAAAAAAGAATCTGATAAATTAAATGGCACAAACTGATAATTTCTAGCCGCTTCAATAGGGATCATTTTTAAAACAGAAGTGGGAACATTTTTGGGGTCTATCTTTTTTATGGGTATACCAAATACCTTGGATTTGACTTCCAAAATTTTATCTTCGTCTATCTTCATGTCAAGCAAGGCTTGATCTAGATTTCCTGCGTGTTCGTCTTCTGCCAACTTAACCGCTTTAATTGCCTCTTTAGCATCAAGAACGCTATTTTTTATAAGTTCCTCTATTAATGTCATATTAAATTAATTTGTTGTGAACGGTACAACATCTCCACAAATAACAATCTGATTTATTTTAGCACAGGCTTTAAAGAAATATGCCGTCCTCGGATACAAACCGGTAACACTTTTAACAAAAGTTCCAACTAAAGATTGGCTGACGCTTGTGGTCGTCTTACCTAAGGACTCTGATGGACCATATTCAAAATATATGTCAGAAACTTTATCATTTAGACTCAAATTAACTTGACCATTTAAGACAACAGATCTATCTGTTATCAGGGTTGGGGTTGTTGTTATAACTTTTGGAACACTTGCATTTTGTCCTTTATTTGAATTTATTGGAGCAAAAGGATTAGGTCTTCCAGGTTCAACTGATTCTATTTGGACAGAATTATCTTTTAATCTACTAAAGAGATTATTAGAAAAAAGAGAAGTATCTACTTTTAAGTTTTTAACAGAAGACAGTGTAGAAATAAAAGAAATTTCTGAATATATTTGGTTATCAAAAGGAGAAGAACTACTGCCAAAGATATTTCCTGTTACACTATCAAGAGAACTACCTAAAGCAGAATTATCAACCTTAGTTTTTCTTTGTCCCAAAATACCCAAGACTAGAGCTATTAGGATAATTAAAAAGATTATTATGATTTTTCTATTTTTTCTCATATTTTATTTAAGCCAATAAGTTTGTATTTCTAATGAATAATCATATATATCTGTATCAGTCACTTTTCCACTAGAGGAAACTATTGAATTTGGAACTTTAAAGTCTATGGATTTGACATCAACTAACCTTAAATTTTGTTCTAAATCTTTGAGAAAAGAGATAAAGGATTCATATTTACCAGTTACAGTAAACTTCATTGGAAAAACTCCATAAGGCAAGTATTCACCTGGGTTTTTCTGAGCAACACTAGCCCCTGATTCAGGATCTAAAAGCCTAGAATCAAATTCAATATTCCCTATTGGCATACCGTGCAAGTTGGCTATTTTTTCAATCTCCAAAATCAACTCAATGTTACCTATATTGTCTGGCAAGAAATGATTTAATCTTTCTAAATCTTCTTTTTTAATATTATTAAAAATAGAAATTAAATTATCTCTTGATTTTTGAAGCTCAGTAGAATTAGTTAGGGCGTCATCATAAGTTACAACATCTTCTTTAATAGATTTAACTTCTTTATAAAATGGGTCAATCACCAAAAAGAAAACGACTCCGGTTATAACTATGAATATGATTGAATAAATATTTTTCATATTAATTACTCGGTTTCTGCCTCGTTATTATCTGGTAATATTTCTTCTGGTAGAGTTGCTTCTGTTTGTGGAACAACCTCTTTAGTTCCTTCTGTTGTCTCATCTTTTTCAAACATAGATAATCCATTGTTCTCATAAGAAATAAGTGATGGATCAACCTCAAACTCTAAGTTAAATTTAACATTATTGTTTGTATCTTTGTTTAAATTTGAAAATAAAACATTTTTAAAGTAAACATTTCGAGAATCGTTAAACATGTTAGCCTGAAGAGCTATGGAACGATAGTCTAAAGCAAGACCTTCTAGTTTAACGGTCAACACTTTATCTTCAGATTCATGTTTGAAACTATTATATTGTACCTCTGGAATAGTTATCTCTGACAAAAGGCTAAACAAGGGAGATAAAACAACATGATTTTTCAAAACCATTTTAGCTGTTTCCATCTTTTTGTTATAAAGAGATAATTCTTCTATTGTGTTCTCTTCAAAATTACTTCTGATTGTCGATAAAGATTGCGATCTGGATGTTCGAGATTCGACTAACTGACTTTTATATACATACAAACCGACAGAAATAACCCCAGAAATTATTAAAAGAGTAGTAGTTATTAGCAAAAACAAACTCTTGGTTTTTTTTTCCTTAGTTTTATTAGGAACAATTGGTTTCTTCGGGATAAAAGATGTTTGAAATGAATTTTCCATATAATTTTAAGATAGTTGCCTCAGCGCTAACCCTACAGCCACAGCAAACTCTGGTCCACTCTGCTCTAAAACTGGTTCTAGGAAAGCTGGAGCTTCTGTTTTTGAAAAAGGATTACTATAAAAAACATCCATTCTGAAGTTGTCTTTAGCAACATCCAACAATCCTTTCAAAAGTGAACCCCCTCCTGATAAAAATACTTTGCTTATATTTTTATTATACTTCTTCTGGTAAGCAAAGACAATACTGTTTATATCTGTAAATATATAATTGACAGCTAAACGAATAATTTTTTCAACATCTGGATTTACACTTGGATCTAACCCTACCATTCTTTTCAATTTCTCAGCTTCTTCAAATGTAACACTCAAGGCCTGAGAAATATTTCGACTAATATCGTGAGATCCCCTGTTTACAACATGGAAAACCCTCACCATCCCAGATTCTACAATCGAAACCTTTGTTTTTGAAGCACCAAAATCAAGAATTAAAAATGGGGCTACCTCATTATTAAAAGTGGATCTGATGTTACTGAATATTTCCATCTCAAAAGCATTACTTTCAAGTTTAGTTTGTTTAAGAATTTCTCTGTACTGAGAAAGAGTCTCGTTGTGTATGGCCACAACCAAAACTTCTTTATTCTTATTCATACCGCTCTCACCTTCTTCCAACACTTCACTTTCGTTCGGGATAACAAACCAATCAAGGGTAACTTCGGAGATTGCTACTGGAATATATTTGCGGGCTTCAATAGGGATTATGTTTTTTAAATCTGAATCCTTAACATTTCCAGGTAAAGAAACTAAAAAAATCAAACTAGACAATGATGGGATAGATAAAATCGCCGATTTTGTCGTCACGTTAGATTCTTTCATAACATCCGTTAGTGCCCTAGAAATATCTTCTGTCTTTAAACTAGTCAAAGCTCCAACGTTTGCTCCACCGTAAGGGCCAAGAGATATAACCCCGTAGGTTTCTAAAACGGCCCGCCCAGCTTTTTTCTTTAATTGAACTATCTTTATGGAAGAAGAACCAATATCAACACCAAGAGCTTGACTCTTGTCCCCCTTAGATCCAAAAGAACTCTTGAGGCTAGCTAAACCCTCTTCGATTATTTTTTTTAATGAATTATCCATGCTTTAATTCTTCTTGTGTGTATTAATTGTACCATATTTATAGTAAAATGAATATGTGAAAACAAGTAAATCTCCTAATAACATTATAAATATTTTAAAGGATTTATTGTTTCCTCTAAAGTGTCTTGGCTGTAATAAAGATGGATATTTCATTTGCCCTTTGTGTTTAGAAAAAATTGAAAAACCAAAGCAAGAATTAGATAAAAACATTTTCTCTTTGTTTAGCTATAAAAATCCAGTTGCAAGAAAAATTATTTGGGAGTTAAAATATCATTACAAATACAAACTAGCTGAGGACTTAGGGCAATTTCTTTTTGATAATTCAAAAGAAAAGTTATCTTTGATTTTAAAAGATAGTTCTACTAGACCAATATTAATTGTCCCCATTCCTTTATCTAGAAAAAAGAGGTGGCGAAGGGGTTATAATCAGTCCGATTATATAGCTCGCGGTTTTTGCTCGTGTGTAAACTCTAATCTATTTCTTTTAGAAAAGAGAATCTTGTTTAAAAATAAAAACACTTCCCCACAGGCGAAAATAAAAGACAGAGAGGAGAGACTAAAAAATATACGAGGAGTCTTTTTTATTAAAGACAAAGAAAAAATTAATGGTAAAACTATTATTATAATTGATGATGTGGTGACGACGGGAGGAACCATCAAAGAAGCAATGAGAGTTTTGAAAGATAACGGGGCAGAAAAAGTATATGTTCTCACTCTAGCTCATTGAGTAAAACCATTGGATTTAGATCTTCATTTTGAGAAACCATATCATCAAAAACTCTTTTCTCTAATTGCTTGGAAAAAAAAGAGAAAATAAAGACATTGGCTATTATTCCAATGGCCACCAATATCCAATATTTATTAAAAGAAAATTTTGCTCCAGCCATAAAGTTATACAATAAATATATCACAAGTGAAAACTCTAAACAATTTAATTATCAACTGTTTTGGATTTAAGCTACTGGCATAACATTTCTCCATCTTTATTTTGTGAATTTATCTTTTTATCTAAATCTTCCAAACCGGGAATAACTTCATATTCTTCTATCTGTTTAACAGGCTTAGGGGCAACATATTTAACCTCTCTGTTTATTGGTATATCTTTGTTGTCTAAGTATTTAATATCTTGATTTAAAATCCAATCATCAAAACTCTTCCAGCTCAAATCTGGTAAATTTAGCGCCTTAAGATATTCTTGCCACCATAAAAGTCTAGTTCCACCTAAATATGAATGAGAAACAAGAATCATATTTTTAGGTTTTTTAGCTACGCTCTCTTCAATCATTTGCCAAAAATCTTCTGGCGAAGAACCCCTAGCCCACAAGCTATAATCACATAAAGAGCCTCGCCCCATTTCTCCAACATCCACATTTGTCACTGATATTATTTTTACATTATACTCACTTGGTTTATAAACAATCGCCTCAACATCTTCTGTTCCTCTTGCCAAAATATACTCTATCCCTAAATCTTCCGAAGCTTTTAAAGTATTTTCATCATAGGCAAAATAACGACTTCCAAAAACACGCATTTCTTTTCCAGTAACTCTCTTAACTAATTCTTTGGAGTTCTTTAGGTGCTCATATTGCTCGTCATAAGACATATCCCAAAAAGGAGCCTCATCATAACCACCAGCTATCTCATAACCCTTATCTGCTAACCTTTTAAAAACATCTTCATTCCCCTCTAAAACATTATCTTGAACCTTAACCAAAGCTGTTAAACCTCTTTGATCTAATTCTTTTTCCCATTGTAAGATACCATCTATTTCTTCAAACTCTATTAACATCATTAAAGAATTAGTTTTATTCTTGGTATAAAAAATTTGGGAAACAAAAAACAAACAAACTGCTAATATTAAAATAATTAAAGATAATAAAAAATTTTTATTCTTTTTCATATTAATTATATAAATTAACTAATAATGTTTTATAAATTTAATAGCTTTACCATTTACTAAAGCATCAACTATTTTTTGATACGCCGAAGAAAGAATCCTTTGATATGTACTTTGAGATGTTTTCATCTTTTCTGCTGCTTCTGTTTGTTCTAATTTATTTATATGCCTTAGTCTCAAAGATTCTAACTCTTCCAAAGAAATCTCCACCTCTTCTAGATCTACAAGTGGAATTCCTTGAGGTTTAAAAAAAGAGACTTTAGGTTTAAATTTTATGCCTCGACAGAGACATCTTTGCGGTCTAGCCATAAGATTAATTATTGGGTTAAAAATTTATTTATATATAATGAATATATACCTATTATAAAATATCGTCAATATTAATTAAATTTTCCTACATGTCCGACATGTGGGAAATGATAAATAATCGTTATTGAGAAATAATAATATTTATGCTATCTTAAAAATGTTAACGACAGTAAATATTGGAGAGGTGGCTATGAAATATGAACTGCTTCATATTTCATCCAGTTTTGCAAAGCAAAAATATCCGATGCTTTAGCGAGGATATAGGGAAGGGCCCGGAGGGCACGAAGCCACTATCTTGTTTAAGAAAAAGTTGAATAATATAATTAAGTTAAAGTTTGTTCTGTTTTTATATTGGAGACGTGGCTATGAAATATGAACTGCTTCATATTTCATCCAGTTTTGCAAAGCAAAAATATCCGATGCTTTAGCGAGGATATAGGGAAGGGCCCGGAGGGCACGAAGCCATAGTCTTGTTTGAGAAGAAGTTGGATAATATAGTTAAATTAAAGTTTGTCATTTTTAAATATTGGAGACGTGGCTGAGTGGTCGAAAGCGCCTCACTGCTAACGAGGTAGCCC
>CAZCND010000014.1:0-18865 GCA_964500195.1 uncultured Candidatus Saccharibacteria bacterium
TTTTATAGATGGGTTTAATTCATCATTAAATATAGTTTTTGTTGAAAATATTATTCGGCCCTATCGTCTAACCAAGTTAGAATATAGCGGACATCGCCTTCTCAATGAGAAATTGTTAAAATTAAATATAGTTTTTTGTTGAAAATATTATTCGGCCCTATCGTCTAACGGTTAGGACATCGCCTTCTCAAGGCGGTAATCAGAGTTCGATTCTCTGTAGGGTCACAAAATAAAAAATATCGCAGAGATTTTTTATCTGTGGGCCTAAGCAGGCAAACTGCTTTGCCTGCGTCAGAGAATCGAAAAGCTTTTCTGTCTTTTTTAAATTTAATAATTTAAAAAAGTAGAAAAGGTGTACTGAATCTGTAAGATTCGATAAGCGTACTCGCGGTCTCTGTAGGGTCACAAATTAGAGAACTCTCGAGTAGCATCAATGCAACGTTTCTATAACTCTGTATAGCTACGGATTCTCTCAATCAGCGATATAATATATAAACATGCAAGTCAATTTTACTTACAACAAAGACAAGGACATCTGGTGTCTTCTCAACAAAGGAAAGAGTTCCAACAACTCGCAGAATCCCACGAAGCAGTATGAGCAACTTGTCGCTAAGTACGGAGAGAATCCAACAGTAGAGAATGTGGCGAATTTTGTTGATGAATATACTACTGAGAACAACATTGATATCCAGAAACGTGTAGCAGATTTTCAAAAAGACTGGGAAAGTATCTCGGCTGAATTCCAAAAGAGAGCTGAAGCAATTTTTGATACCTTACTTCCAAATGACATTACGGCTTATCTCACAATAAACAGCCGTTGCCCATATAATATTCAGAACAATTTCTTCTATGTATCTTTACAGTCACTACAAGCAAGGAGAATTGCGGTGCATGAGCTCTGGCATTTCTATACTTGGTACGGACTTGGCGCGGACCAGGAGAAAAAGCTTGGTAAGCAGAAATACAACGATCTAAAAGAATCCTTAACTGTGTTACTTAATGTTGAATGTGAGGATTTGTTACCGTCGGGAGTTATAGATACTGGATATTCCCAACACCAGGAAATTAGAGCGAGGATTCTTGAATACTGGGAAAAGGACAAAAATATTAAAAATCTCTGGAATTACTTAGTAGAATAAACTCTTGAGAAGGGTCAAATACACAAAGACAAAAAGCTAAAATAAGCATTACTGGGTAATGAACCCCGTGGTCACATCTCGACTAGGCTCACAGAGTCGTGCTAGCACGAGAAGGCTTAATTTTAAGGCTTTTTTCGCTTGTAAAATTTTGAACCCTTCTAGGAATCGAACCTATTTAAAATATAAAAAGGACTCTATTTTCACCAAGACTAAACCCTGAGGTAAATACTCAGACACCCGATAAAGTTTTTCTACCACAGACTTTCTTACTAAAAAGCTAGAGGTATAATCTTTTTTTACTAAACCCGTTTTGAGCTTATCTGTATTTTTAAGTAAAACAAGAGGTTCGTTGTTTTCTTCTATTATTATTCCCTCCAAAGCACTGCGAGGTAATACCTTTTTAATTTGTGTCATAAAATTATCTCTTCAAACTTTTTTGTGTATTTCATTTTATTTTTTAAAAATTCTTTCTATTAAAGTTTTTCGACTTTCTTTTAAACCAAAGAAAACTATAAGCTCTGCGACAACTAAAAGTATTAGATAAACAGAAACTGCAAAAATTATACGATTGTAAGTTCCATCATAAAACATTGGAGAAGTGTGTTTGATGTAAATTCCTAAATAAGCCCAGATAAAAACTAATCCATAGATAATATCTTTTCTTTTAATTAATACAAAGAGACCAACAACGGTTCCGAGAGAAAGCATTGAAACTGTAAAACAAACAGGGTTGTTTATTAAATCAAAACTTTTGACAAGAACAACAAAATTAGCAATTGTGGCGACTGATATCCAACCTAAATAGACAGTAAAAGGAACTCGAACTAACAGCTTTTGCCAATCATCTAACCTTTCTTTTCTTAAATAAATAATTATTTTAATTAAAGAAGCAAGTAAGACAAGTATCGTGAGAAAACTCAAAAGAATCAAATTATGATGCCAAAATAAAATCCAAACAATATTAGCTATAGAAGAAATACAAAAATAAAAACCAACTTTACTTAAAAGATTTTGATCCCTTTTAACTTTTTTAAATAAACCTAGTTGGTAAAGAACATATAGAGCCACTAAGAAATATATAATTCCCCAAATTGAAAAAGCAAGAGGAACTGGAGTAAATAAATTGGGGTAGAGTTCTGAAATAGCCCCTGTTGACATATTGTTTATTGGTAAAAAATTAGCCAAGAAGTTAACAATTATCATGGCTAAAAAAGTAATGGGCACAAATATTTTAGTAATTATTTTTTCTTTTTTCATATATTTTAATTATACCCTTTTATGAATAGAAAAAGAAATACCTGTGGGGGATTATTTTTTTCATTTGACAAAAATGATATTTTGTTAGATAATAAGAAAAAATAAAAAATGTTTAGAAAAATAAAAATTCTTTTTGTCCGTCTCAAGGAGAGGAGAAAAGAGAACAGGGAGCTATCTCTGGCTATAGAAAACGCCCACGGCATTATCCAAAAAAACAAGGTAATAGTATTTGAAAGAAAAGATTCGGTGGGTTATCTTGTTTATCTTGGAAACGTTGAAGAAATATCTTCCAAGAAGAGAAATAACATCAGCGTTTGCTCTTGGAGTGATACAATGATGGTGGTTAACCACCTTAGGAAACAAAGTTTTATTGTAGAAATCAGGGACAACCTAGAAAAAGTTCTTGAGATCACAAAAAAAATTTTAATCTATGGGGATTACCCTCCAAAAATTGTAGAACTAAAACCCGAGGATATAAAATAATAGGCCTTACAAAAGAGCCTATTTATTTTGCCTGATTCTATTGCCAATCCTTACTTTGCCGACAAAGCAACTCCTTCTTTTTATCTTTATCTCTCATTATTCTTTCAACCATTTTTTCCATTCTCATCTTCTGTGAACCTTTAACTAAAATCACATCTCCTTCTTTAATTTCTTTTTCAAGATAATCCCCCGCCTCTTCTGCTTCATTAAAATAAACAATATCTTTTTTTGAAAACTTATTTTCTATGGCACCATCAGCTATTATCTTTGCCCTCTGTCCAACTACTATTAATATATCAGCTATTTCTGACACTTTTAAACCCACCAACCTATGCTCTCTTTCTGTGTATTTTCCTAACTCAAGCATATCTCCCAGGACCGCTATCTTACGTCCTCCACTTATCTCTTTAAGAACATCAAGAGCCACTTCAAGAGCAAGCGGAGATGAATTATAACTATCATCTATGATGATAGAATCATTTATTCCCTCTAACCGAGACAACCTACCAGCTGGTGTTTTGAAACTGCTGACAACCTCTATGCTTTCTAATAAATCAAAACCTAGTTCCTTTGTGCAAGCAAGAGCTGAGGTAACAATTCCCGCATTATGCAAACCTAAGACATTAGGCAACCAGACTGGAAATGTGTTGCCCGCATGTTTAATTTTAAAATTAATTCCCGATTGAATCCCTTGATCACTTTCTTCTTTCTGGTAATTTTCTATAAGATAAAGTATTTGATATGTGGAATTCTGATCTACCCCAAAAGAAACAGTCCTCGATTCTGACATCTCGTGAAGCGAGTAAACTCTTTCATCATCGTGATTCAAAATAAGCAAACCGTCTTTTTTTAGAGCCTTAACTAAAGAAATTTTTTCTTCTTCTAATTTTTCTAAGCTATCAAAAAATTCAATATGGGTTGGGCAACTTGGCATTCTTGTGATTATAACCACATCCGGCCTCAACCAACTAGCAACCTTATTCTTAATATCCCCTGGGGATCTTAAACCAACTTCTAAAATCAAAAACTCGGGATATTTATGTCTCCAAAAAATCAAACTAAGTCCATGAATGATAGTACCAACCCACATAAACAAATCCTCTCCCCCATCATAGCAACCCAAAATAGCAAGTGGTATGCCTATCTCGTTATAGAAACTTTTTTCACTCATTCTGACTGTTTTTTTTGCAGAGATGACAGAAAAAATTGCTTGCTTAGTTGATGTTTTTCCTACTGATCCAGTAATAGCTATTATTTTTGGTCTATACTTAAAGACAACAACCCTAGATTGCCAAGTGATAATGTAAGTCAATATTTTTTTTAAGAATCTTTTCATTTTAAATTACACTTACTATTATATTTTAGCATATATTTTATCTATCAGGAGGAACGTTGTAATAATTTAAAAGGAACTTGGTGATATTTAAAAACGGAGGAATTAACGTTTGAGAAGCATATCTAATCCCCTTAGGATTTTTTATATAAAGAAAAACCAAAAACTTTGGTTCGTAAGCAGGAAAATAACCAAAAAAAGAATGCATATTTCGATCATCATAATATCCCCCTCCATTTTCACGAGCCATTTGAGCTGTTCCTGTTTTAGCAGCCACACTGTAATGTTCAAATTTATGAGCTCCACTATCGTAATTATCAAAAACTTTAACCAACATTTTTGTAATGGTCTCAACGGTTTCTTGTTTTATAACACCTTTCCTAGAAAAAACGGGCTCATTTTTTTCATTTGAACCATTACTGTATTTTATTTCTTTCATTAAGTGAGGGGTTATTAAATTACCCCCATTAGCTAAAGCACTAAAGCTTCTAACAGCTTCAATTGGAGTAAGAGCTATCCCTTGTCCAAAAGATGCATTAGCGTACTCAATATCTCGAGGGCTAGTCAATAGGTTTTTTATCAACCCTGAAGTTTCATTCGGTAAATCTATACCTGTTTTTTCTCCAAAACCAAATGCTTTTACATATTCTCTAAATTTATCATGTCCTAATTTATTTTCAGCAAAAACCATGCCTGTATTTAAAGATTGGTTCAAAACATCTTGCATAGTAACCTGCCCCCTTCCTTTCTTGTCAAAGTTACTTATGATTTTTTTATCAACAGTAACTGTACCCCCATCATAATAACTAGTTTCTGGAGTAACTGCACCTGCATCAATAGCACTAGCCATAACTATCGGTTTTATAACCGAACCCATCTCAAAAACATTTTCAACTAAAGGATTTCTGAAAACATCTGGGTCAGAAACATTTCTAAAATTATTTAAATCAAAATTTGGGAAACCAGCCATTGCATAAATTTCTCCATTTTGTGGATTAATTATTATTCCACCAGCTTGATCCGCTTTCCATTTATCCATAACAGCAGATAATTCTGTCTCAAATGTGTAAGAAACAACTGGTTCCAAAGTGGTAACAATATCACCACGACGCTCGTCACTCTTACCTTTTTTGATATTAGAAAAAGCTTCGGCAAAAAAATTAACATATGGCTCATCTTGTGGTCTAGCTAAAACAGAATCATAAAAACGCTCTAATCCATACCTACCCTTTAACTCATCTTCCTGATAAGCTAAAAAACCTATAGCGTGAGAAGCAACATCAGAACTTGGGTAACTTCGCCAATTATCTTTATGAATCGAAACTCCCTTAATTTTTAAATCTTCTATTTCATCAGATTGTTCTTTAGTTAGTTTTCCTCCTATTTCCTCATATGGATCACCTTTTTTGTTAACCCTTATAATAAAAGTGTCGTGATCTATATTTAAATATTTATTTAACTTTTGAAATAGATTTTCTGGTTCTTCTTCCAAGATATCTGGGTTAACAGAAAGTTTAAATCCAGAAGTTACTGTAGCCGCTGAAACCAAACTTCCATCCTTACTGGAAAAAAATATAGACCCTCTACTAAAGATATCACTGGAGCTCGAAATGTGTTGGCTATTTACCTCATTGAGATAAGCTTCTCCGTTAATAACCTGCAGATAAAAAAGATTAGCCAACAAGACGATCGCTACTAAAAAAAATATAGCTATGATTATCCTTATTCTTGCTTTAAAATTTAAAACCCTCATTATCTAACAGCCACATGATTAATATCTCTAGAAACAAAAAGGTTTTGTTCATTATCTGTAAAACCGTTAGACACGGCATATTCTTTATCTAAATCTTTAATCATATTAAGATAAATTAAATCCAATTCGTTAACCTGACCATTCAAACTAGTTATCTTGTTTTCAAAAGATCTCCTTTCTACAATATTGCAAGTAATTGAACCTATTAAATAAAAATAAGAAACAGAACAAACAGCTAAAGCAACGATCAACAATCGGAATATTGTTCTTCTTAGTTTTTGGTTTTGCCTAAAATCTTCAGTTATTGCTATTGCTTTTGTCATTATTTTTATTTAAATTATTTTTTCTATTAATCTTAATTTTGCACTACGCGAACGAGGATTTTCATCTATCTCTTTTTCTGTTGGAATAATTGGTTTTTTGTTTATCAATCTTGCTTGTCCACCTGAAGCTAACTCTTTAAACTTCCTTTTAACTAGACGATCCTCCAAGCTGTGAAAAGTAATAATTGCTATCCTTCCTCCTTTGTTTAAGTCTTGAAAACCTTTATCTATCACTTTCTCCAAATTCTCTAATTCCCGATTGGTAGCAATTCTAAGGGCTTGAAAAGTTTTTGTGGCAAAGTGAATTTTTCTCCCTTTATAAAAACGACTGATGACATTTTCCAGAATAGAGACTAAATCAAAAGTAGTTTCAATCTTTTTTTCTTGTCTAGCTAAAACAATAGCTTTGGCTATTTTTCTAGCATACTTTTCTTCTCCAAAACCATAAATAATATCAGCCAAACTTTCTTCTGCCCAGTCATTGACTATTTCTTTTGCTGTTAAATCTTCATCAGTTAAATCTTTTTTTAAGGTCATCAAAAGTGGTTCATCTCTTTGAAATGAAAAACCTCTCCCCCCTTCTTCTAATTGAAAAGAACTAAAACCTAAATCAAGAATTATCCGATCAATTTTATTTATATTTAGACGTTTAATTTCTTGATCTATTTCTTCAAAACCATTATTAATAAAAACAATATTTGTATCCTTGTCTTTAGTTAAATTTTTCACCCTGTTTATGGCGTCAATATCTAAATCAAAACCAATAATTTTTACCTTAGAACTAAACCTCTTTATTATTTCTAAGGTATGACCACCGCCACCCAAAGTACCATCGATGACAACGTCACCTTCTTTTAGACCAAGTCCATCAATCGTTTCATCAAGCAATACAGAAATATGTCTCATATTAAAGAACACCACCCTGCCCTAATTTATCTGCGAGGGCATCTGCCTGTGTTTCAACTTTCTTTTTGTATTCGTTCCAGGTGCTTTCGTTCCAGATTTCTAATCTATTTTGAACTCCGATAACAACAACTTTATTTAAAAGTCCCGAACGGTTTTTTAAATTTTCCGGGATTAGTATTCGGCCATTTCCATCAACATCAACAACCAATGCTTGACCAAACATAAATCTTGAAAAACTTCTATTATCACTTGCTAACATTGAAGAATCAGATAATTTGGTAGAAATTTTCTGCCACTCTTTTGTGGTATACAAAGCAAGACAATTATCTAAACCAGGGGCAACAACAACACTTTTTCCCATCTCTTTCCTAAATTTAATTGGTAAAGAGATTCTGTTTTTGTCATCTAGGGTATGTGTGTATTCTCCTATTAGCATGTTTATAAAAGCAGGATGTTTTTTATTCCCCACTCCATCCCACTTGATTATTATTATAAACCACTTTGTCCCACAAAACAAATAGCCTATCCCACTTAAAACTGTGGATAACTAAAAAAGACCCGCGAGCGGGTCTCTTTTTTATTTAAAATATGTCTTATTCTCTTTTGTGCATTATCGGAAAGAATATTACATCTCTTAAATTTCTTTGTTCAGTTAAAATTGCCACTAATCTATCAATACCCATACCAAAACCAGTCATTGGTGGCATACCATGTTCCATAGCTGACAAAAATTCTTCATCTATATCCATTGCCTCTTCGTCTCCATCTTCTTTTGCTTTTGCTTGTGCGACCAAAAGTTCTCTTTGAATAATTGGATTTACTAATTCTGCATATTGGTTAGTAATTTCTGCTCCTCCAACAATTAACTGCGCCACTTTTGCTGTCCCTTCATCTTTGTTTTGTTGAGCTAGGGGTTTTAACTCGCCAGGAAAATCTATAACAAAAGTTGGATTTATTATTTTGGGACGAGAAGATTTTTTATAAATAAAATCTAGCAAGTTACCCCTACCAGCCTTATCTGCTTCTTCTTTCTCCATTCCCCACTTTATGGCTTCTTTTTTTGCATCTTCCTGACTGATACTTTTTATATCTATTCCAGCATTTTCTTTGAGAAGATTGGCAAAAGAAACTCTTGGCCAAGAACCACTGAAATCTACCATAACTCCATTACCTTCTTTGTCGTAAACCATAAAAGTATTTTTGCCTATGATTTTTTCTGCTAGAAATCTTATCAATTCTTCTGTCCAAAGCATATTTGTTTCTAGCGTTTGATATGAAGCATACCATTCTATCATAGTAAACTCTTGAAGGTGTGTTGGATCAGAACCTTCATTTCTAAAATTCTTACCTATTTCGTAAACCCTTTCATAACCTCCAACCATAATTCTCTTGTGCTCTAACTCTAAAGCAATTCTTAAGACCATCGGCATGTCATAATCATTATGATGTGTTTCAAATACTCTAGCCATTGCTCCCCCTGCTTGGTTCTGTAAGATAGGAGTTTCTATTTCCATAAAACCCTTATCATCAAAAAATTTGCGAATAGCTTGAATTACCTTGAAACGAATTTCAAATCTTTTATATGATTCTTCGTTCATTAAAATATCCAAATATCTCTTACGACTAATTTCTTCTTGATCTTGAATTCCACACCATTTATCTGGCAATGGTAAAAGAGACTTAGATGCCATCATCCATTTTTTTATTAAAATACTTTGCTCTCCACGAGCTGTCACAAAAAGTGGACCAGTGACAGATACATAATCTCCAATATCAACAGTATCGTTAAATAAATTAAACAAGCTATCATCTAGTTCTCCCTTTTTCAAAACAGCTTGCAAGCGAGTACCCCCAGACTGCAAGACCACAAAGAGTATTGCTCCTTGTCCTCTCGTAATCATAACCCGACCGGAAACTGAAATTTCATTTCCCTTTAAACTATTTTTTAAATCCTCAAAATTACTTTTAATATCTTTAATTGAATAATCAAAAGGAACCGAAACAGGATAAGCATCCATTCCAGCCTCTTTGAGTAACTCTATTTTATTTAGACGCACTTTACGTAATTCTTCAAGTGATGCCATAACTCTATTGTATATCAATTAGAGTGTATTTGACTAGTCCCTTGGGTGTCTTTATGCTAAATTCTTCTCCTTTTTTCTTGCCCATTAAAGCCTGCCCAAGTGGAGATTTGTGTGATATTTTATTTGAAGCCATATCAGACTCTTGAGCTCCGACAATATGATAAATAATTTCTTCTTTATCGCTTCCTTTTTTAACTCTAACTGAAGTTCCTACTTCAACTTGTGAACTAGTGTGCTTCTTAACAATAACCGCTGTCTTTAATAGTTCTTCAATTTCCATAATACGACTTTCAGTTCTACCTTGTTCATCTCTAGCCTCATGATATTCTGCATTCTCAGACAAATCACCTAGAGCCTTTGCGGCCTCTATAGCTTCAACAACCTCCTTTCTTTTAAATGTTTTTAGGTAATCAAGCTCCCCTTCGAGCTCTTTTTTCTTACCTTCTGTCATGTAATTTATATCTTCCATAGCCAGTCCATATTAGCCTATTTATCAATTTAAGTCAAAGTATTCTGGGGTAAAATCTTTCATATAATCAACCACGGTTCTCATAACCCTTGTAGCATTACCTGAGGCTGATTTAGGACCCCTTTCCATAACCAAAGCAAAAGAATAACGGGGATTCTCATAAGGGAAAAAACCTATAATCCAAGAGTTCGTATTGGTATTACCAAGTCCAACCTGAGCTGTTCCTGACTTAGCTGCCACTTCTACTTTTCCTGTGTTTAAGGCCGTACAAGTTCCTTCTGTTACCGCCATTCTCATACCCTCTGATATAACTTTTAATTTGTTTTCATCCAACAAAAGATCTTGCTCAAGTAAAACTTTTTTATCATCTTTTAATATGTGTGGGGTGAACAACTTTCCTCTATTGGCTAATCCAGCAACAGCCCTAACCATTTGAATAGGTGTCACTTGAAAACCATATTGACCTATCGAGGTGTTATAAGTATCTCCGACCCTCCAAGGATCACCATCAAAAACTTTCGCCTTCCATTCTGGATCTGGTATAAGCCCACTTTGTTCACTGTTTAAATCTATACCTGTTTTTAAACCAATTCCAAATAATTTAGAATATTTATCTATATTTAAAATTCCTAAACCTTTTTGTTCCTCAAACCCTCCGCCTATTTCATAAAAATATATATCAGAAGAAATGGATATGGCCTGTCGCATATCTACATAACCAAAAGTTCCATGATCTTTAAAAATTGATTTAAGCTCAGGGTAGTAAGGATTAGGAATTGAAATGGAACCATTAGCTAAAATTTCTTTTTCGGGAGTAATTATTTTTTCTTCAAGAGCTCCATAAGCCAAAAAGGGTTTAACAATGGATCCTGGACTATACAATCCAGATATTGATCTATTTAAAAACATTTTGCGCTTGTCATCTAAAAAAGAATTTATCTTTTTCTTATCCTTGCCTTCAGACAAAACATTACTATCATACTCTGGATAACTAACCAAAGATAATAACTCCCCATTTTTAATATCCATAATCAAACCTGCCCCACCTTGAAACCCCACATTTTCTGCCATTTCAGAAATTGCCTTATACATTTCTTTTTGAATTCTGCTGTCTATAGTCAAATTTAAATCCTCTCCCTGCATTGGTAATAAAACTGTATTCTCTGATTGTACTTGTCCAACTGCATTTGTTTCGCTTATCTTGACCCCGTTTTTTCCAGTCAATCTTTCGTCGTAATAACTCTCCACACCATCTCTTCCGATAAAACGATCTTGCCAATAAACCCCGGCTGAATCTTTTGCTGGAGAACTCGTGTAACCCAAGAGGTGAGAAAAACCAGGTTCTTGATAATAAACTCTATTAGGATAAGACATTTTATCTAAATCATCTTCTGCCCACTTGTTCCAAGCCAGTAGTACACCATTACGATCGTATATTAATCCTCTGTCTGCAAAAATTGGTTTTTGCATTAATGTATTATTCTCACTTTTTTCTAAATAATCACCACCATTAACAATCTGCAAATCAACAACCCTCCAAACAAAAAGACCCAAAATTACGAAGAAGAATAAACCCAGAAAAAAAATTGATCTTTTAGGAATCGTCTTTTCTAATCGCCCCTCAAACTGTTGTTTGTTGAAATTAGGTAAATTTTCAGAATCCAAGAAAATTTCATCAGGGTCTATGTCTTTTATTTTTTTGTTATATCTAAAATTTCTTCTCATCATTAATAAAATTATTTTCTATAAAAAATAATCTGCCTCTTAAAAAATTCCATAACGATAAAGATAAAAGAAATTAAGGCAACATAGAAATATTTATTAGAAATTAATCGCCCGTCTAGAACTGAATAAGTAGAAAAAATAATAGCAGAAAACAACAAAAATTCATAAAAATTCCTAAAAACAAACACACCAATAAATAACAGTGGTACATTTATCCACCAAGGTAAAACAAAAATCGAAACAAATAAAACCAGATCAAATGATATCCTTTTTAGCATAAAACCATTATATCATTTTATGTACGGTGTCTAAAGGCTCGATAAATAGCCCTCAAAACACAAAAAGCAAGCACTACGGTGACTATGTAAAAAACAGTTTTGTTTTCAAAAATAAATCTAATAGTCTTCCAAAAATACATTTTTATCATGGCTCCAGTTAATCCTTCTTGCTCATCTTCTGATTTAATCTGTTCTACTTTTTCTTCTGCCTCTTTTTCAAACTCTTTTACTTGTTCTGCCTTCTCTAAACGATATGTCTCAACGGCTCCGAGCGAAAGAGATATTTTTTCTTTGACATCTTCATCTAAGACATCATTAATCTTTTCTCCAACATTATCAACTATTCCATCTAGGGCTTCTGTCGCCTTAACCTCTTCCCCTTTATCATCTTTAATAACAACTGAAATATTTAATCTATCATTTTTTGTTGTGTTATCTTTTATCTTAAGGTCTTCTTCTTTCCCCGCTATAACTGACTTTGGGGAAATAATTTTAGCTGAGATAGAATGTTCTCCTGCTGTAACCTTCCAAGAAACCGAGACTTCTTTTAATTTTTTTGATTCAACTGATATCTCTCTTGACCCAAGGAGAGTACTTTTGTCAAAAAATTCTACTTTTGTATTAATCAAATTATCAGTTCCGTTCCAAATACCTGTATAGATATTGACGGTCTCGCCCTCTTTTAGATTTTCTTCTGAATACCAAACTTCATCTGGCAAAAAACTTAAATTATTAGAAACATCTGCGTGTACAAAGAAAAACGGGCAAACAAAAGACAAAACAAATAAAAACAAAAAGTATTTCTTCATTTTTTTTAAAAAATTATTTTAATAAATTAAACCCTAAGCCAATTATTATATTTTTCTATTATTTTATCGACAACCCCCTCGAGTGGCAACAGTGAAGTATCTATTATCAAATCAAAATTTTCAGGGCTGGTGTAATCAGCTATACCGTATAATTCTTGATATCTTTTTCTTTCGCTCTCTTGTCTAATTTTTATATTTTTCATTATCCCCTCTTTGGTGTCAAAATCTTGTTTAGATTCATTTTGACGATTGGGATTAGTTTGTTTGTCTTTCAAAATTCTTTCTGCTGATATCTCTGGATCTAGTTTTAAAAAGACTTTAAATGCATGAGGAATAAAATAAAAACCCAAACGGGAATCTATAATCACATTGTCCTTCTTGCCTACTTCTTTATTTTTATTATCCAACTCTTCATCAATGCTTCTGTCGGTTTCAGCTAGCGTCCCTAATTCAATTAGAGACATACCCCTTTCGTCAGCAATAGCACGCATAAAATCACCAGTAGAATAATGTTCATAATTTAAAAGATCTGCCAACTTTTTAGCAGTAGAAGACTTTCCACTTCCTAAGTTTCCAGCAAGGGTGATAATCCTCTTTTTGTCCATATCAAAATGATACCACAAAATAGTCAAACGATAAACATTATGCTATATTTAAATCCATAATTATAAGAATAAAAAGGAATATGAAAATATTAGCCATTGAAACATCTTGTGACGAAACAGCTATCGCTATTGTCGAAACAAAAGAAAATAAAGGAGGGGTATCTTTTAAAATACTAGGCAATGAGGTCTCTTCCCAAATAGATATCCACTCAAAGTACGGTGGGGTCTTTCCGATGATGGCTAAAAGAGAGCATGCTAAAAACATCGTTGGAGTTTTAGAAAAAGCGCTCAAAGAAGCAAGGCTATATAAAGAAAAAAAGAGAATTATAGAAATAGACAGCCAAACGAAAAAGAAGATAAATAAAATTCTAGAAAGAGAAGGAGAACTTTTTAATAATTTCATAAACTTTGTAGAAAAAATAAATAATCCAAGAATAGACGCCATGGCCGTAACGGTTGGTCCTGGTTTAGAACCTGCTCTTTGGGTCGGAATTAGCTTTGCTAAAGCGCTTTCCACTTATTTAAAAATTCCAATTATTCCCGTCAATCATATGGAAGGGCATATTTTTTCTGTTTACCCAGAAAATAAAAATACATTTGTCGTTAAAAAAGATAAAAAAATGTTTCCAATTCTGTCTTTGCTTGTCTCTGGCGGACATACCGAACTTGTTTTAATTAAAGATTGGATGAAATATAAAAAAATAGGAAAAACTAGAGATGATGCTTCGGGAGAAGCTTTTGACAAGGTCGCCAGGATGCTTGAACTCACCTACCCAGGTGGACCTCAAATTTCTAAATTAGCTAAAGAGGAACGAGAAAAAGAAGAACAAGAAAAAGACATAGTATTTCCTCGTCCTATGATAAATTCAAAAGATTATGATTTTTCTTTTTCTGGATTAAAAACATCTGTTTTATATACAATTAGAAACCTCAAAGAAAAAAATCCAAAAATTTTAGATGACATAAAAATTAAACAAAAAATAGCCAAAGAGTTTGAGGATTCTGTGGTAGAAGTTTTAACATCTAAAACATTGCGAGCCTTAAAAGAATATAAAGCTAAAACTTTAATCGTTGGTGGTGGGGTTTCTGCAAACAACCGACTAGAAGAAGTTATAAGATATAGCGTTGATAAAAAAATTAAAGTATTCTTCCCCACTAAGAAACTAAGCGGAGACAACGGGTTAATGATTGCCGTAGCTGGATATTTCCAATTCAAAAACAAAAATAAAATAAAAAAACTAAATGCCAACGGAAATTTAAGCTTGTAAAGAATTTTACAATGTTTTTTTGATTGAAAAATAAGCTAAAAAATGATATATTTTTAGCATGGAAATTAATGAGAAACTTTTAAAGCCTTACGACCCAAAAGAGACGGAAGCAAGGATATATAAAAAATGGGAAGAATCTGGTTTTTTTAATCCAGACAATTTGCCAGAAAGACACAAAGAAAAATATACTATTATGATGCCTCCACCAAATGTGACTGGCGTTTTACATATGGGACACGCTCTAATGATAACGATAGAAGACATAATGATTAGATACAACAGAATGCAAGGTAAAAAAACTCTCTGGTTACCTGGGACTGATCACGCTGCCATTGCTACTCAGTCTAAAGTTGAAAAAGATATCAAAAAAAACGAAGATAAATCAAGGTATGATATTGGAAGGCAAGAACTATTAAAAAGAATTGAAACTTTTGCTGAAAAAAGCCATGGCACTATTATTTCTCAACTTAAGACATTCGGAGCTTCTTGTGATTGGTCTAGAGAAGCATTTACTTTAGATGAAAAAAGAAACTTAGCTGTTCGAACAATCTTTAAGAAAATGTATGATGATGGCCTTATTTATCGAGGCTACCGAATTGTTAACTGGGATCCCAAAGGACAAACAACTATCTCAGATGATGAGATTGTTTACGAGGCAAGAAAAGCTAAATTCTATACTTTTAAATATTCTAAAGACTTCCCTATTTCTATTTCAACCACCAGGCCTGAAACTAAGCTAGGAGATTCAGCTGTCGCCGTCCATCCAGACGACCCTCGTTATCAAAAATATATTGGTCAGACTTTTACTATTGAAAATTTTTGTGGGGTTAAATTAGAAATAAAAATTATAGCCGATAAAGAAGTTGATCGAGAGTTTGGAACAGGTGCACTCGGGGTTACTCCAGCCCACTCAATGATTGACTGGGAAATGGGACAAGCTAACAATCTACCAGTTATTCAGGTTATAGACGAAAAAGCAAGAATGATGGTAGGAAATGAAAAAATTATTGGCCAAAAAGTAACTGATGCAAGAGAAGAAGTTGTAAATTGGCTCAAAGAGAATGGATTATTAGAAAAAGAAGAAGAGATAGACCAAAATGTTTCTACTGCCGAAAGAACTGGGGGTTTTATAGAACCTCTCCCAAAATTACAATGGTTTGTGGCAGTTGATAAGCCATTTAGAATAAATCACTCAGAAATAAAAGGAATAAAAGCAGGAAACAATGTTAGTCTGAAAGAAATAATGAGAAAAGTTATTGAAAACAAACAAATAGAAATTATTCCTGATTATTTTGATAAAACATATTTTCACTGGATAGATAACTTAAAAGACTGGTGTATTTCTCGTCAGATTTGGTATGGGCATCGAATACCTGTCTGGTATAAAGAAAAAGAGATATATTGCGGAGCGGAAACTCCTCTTGGAGATGGTTGGATTCAAGATGAAGACACTCTTGATACTTGGTTTTCTTCAGCTCTTTGGACGTTTTCTACTCTTGGTTGGCCAAACGAAACTAATGATTTATCTTTCTTCCACCCAACTGATATATTAGAAACTGGATATGAAATATTATTCTTCTGGGTTGCTCGTATGATTCTAATGACAGGTTACGCACTTGGTACTATTCCATTTAAAACAATATATCTCCACGGCACTGTACGAGATGCTAAGGGAAGAAAAATGTCTAAGTCTCTAAATAATGGAGTTGATCCACTTGATATTGCCGATCGGTTTGGAGCTGATGCTGGAAGAATGGCACTCGTTGTCGGTAATACACCTGGGACAGATATGAAATGGGCTGAGGACAGAGTTAGAGCTAATAAAAATTTTGCCAACAAAGTATGGAATATTACTCGATTTGTTTTAGAATCAACTAAAGATGTAAATTATAATCCTTCTTTTGAAAACTTCAATGAGGCAGATTTAAATTTGATTAAAGAAAGAAGTGAATTTGTTAATGACATTACAAAAGATATGGAAGAGTTTAGATTCTATATGGCTAGTGAAAAAATTTATCAATATATCTGGCACTCTTTTGCTGATGTTGTTTTAGAAGATAGTAAAAAAATATTTAATCAAGAAGATGAACAAGCTAAAATTTCTAGAAAACAATTTTTACTAGAAACTCTTATAGTAATTATAAAAACATTGCATCCCTTTATGCCGTTCTTGACAGAAGAATTGTGGTCAATGATTCCAGTAAATAATAAAAAATTACTAATCATAGAAAATTGGCCAATCTAAATGATTATTCCAACACAAGACCCAAAAACTTTTATTTTAGCTATCTTAAGTGGTGTAATTCCCGCTGTTTTTTGGCTTTGGTTTTGGCTAAAACATGAAGATAAAGAAAGGCCAGAACCCACTGGTTTAATCGTTCTATCTTTTATAGTTGGAGCTCTCGTAGTCTTGGTTGCTATTTGTTTAGAAAAATACTCCCTACTCATTTTAGATAAAAATAGCGATTTAAAAATAGTCGTTTGGGCTATAATAGAAGAAGTCTTAAAGTTTATAGCAGTTTCTTTAATTATATTTAAAAACAAACACCTGGATGAACCGATAGACTACCCTATGTATTTCATCGCAACAGCTTTAGGTTTTGCTGCTCTGGAAAACGTACTTTATCTAACTGGAGCTTTTGATTCAAGTGGCTCAACAGTTGGATTAATTACTGGAAACTTAAGATTTTTAGGTTCAACCCTGCTTCATGCTGTTTCTAGTTCCATGGTTGGGAGCGCTCTAGGATTAGCCTTTTTCTTAAAAAAAAGAAAGACGCGTTACCTCTGGGCTGGTCTTTTAGGAGCTATTGTATTGCATAGTATTTTTAATTTACTTATAATGAGAGAAGGCGGTAAGAATTTTCTTTCTGTATTCGGATTTTTGTGGGTCACAACTATTATTAACCTTCTCATTTTTGAGAAACTTAAGCGTATGGGGAAACATCTTCCTGTACTAAAAGAAAAAACGATATGAAGAAAAAATCATTTTTAGAAAGATTAACAGGTAACATAAGAGTTGACGAAGATGAGCTCGAAGATGACTTTTACGAAGAAACCCCTAATAAAAAAAACTCTCGCTCTTCTAGTGAAGCTAAAAATATTGTTGTAGAAAAAGAAACAGGATGGGAAGAGGAACAAGAAGCCGAATTAACAGTTGATCTATATCAAACCCCAACTGACATCATTGTTCAAACAATGGTTGCCGGTGTTCAGCCAGATAATTTAAACATAACCATAACAAGAGATATGGTTACTATTAAAGGCAAGAGAGAGGAAAACCAATCTATTTTAAAAGATAATTATTTCGTTAAAGAACTTTACTGGGGATCTTTTTCAAGAACTATTTCCCTACCAGAAGAAGTTGACCCTGAAGAAGCTGAAGCAATAGAAAAACACGGGCTACTAATAATCAAACTTCCAAAATTAGACAAAAATAGAGAAACAAAACTAAAAATTAAATCAATCTAAAAAAAACTAAAAACACCTTGGGTCAAAATCCGAGGTGTTTTTAGTTTTCCCATGTGTCCGACATGTGGGAAAAATATATGGGAAAATTTTTGTCCCAATTTTGCAAACCAATCCCATGGGATTGGTTTGCAAAAGTAGAGTATCACCTCCCCCACACCAATTTTTATATAAATACCTAGTAGCCCTTGTTTGTTTAGATAGAAATTTATTTTATTGTGATAATTTAGATTTTATTGAAATTGGTGACGGGACACTAAAATTCTAACAACCCGTTTTAGATTTAAAAATCTAAAACGGGTTAAAGAATTTTGTGCTTGGGGGCAGGATCGAACTGCCGACCTATCCCTCTTCAGGGGAGCGCTCTACCAACTGAGCTACCCAAGCAATGTTTATAATTTACCTAATTAAAACAAATCTGGCAAGTTATTCCATTAAACTTTTTGTTAATTCTGTAATATTCACGCCAGAGATATTACCACTATAAATATTTAGAAAACTTCCTAAATATGGCTTGATAAAGTAAAATGCTCCAAAAGCAATGCCACCTATTAAAACCCAGTAAAATATTCGAGATAGATTATTCCATCTAATATTTTTTTTGAAGGATAACAACATTTTATTATTCTCTTTTTCTGTCACTAAAATCTCCCGCAATAATTGTTTTACTTCATCATCCATGTATTAGATGATATCATAAAAAGGCTTAGGAGACAATAAAAAAATAAAGTTTGACTACACGCCGTCGCTCGGAATTTTCGCGACCCCGGCTCGCTGTTTTCTGTGGTCAGAAAACATTGCTCCGCCTCACAAAAGCGAAAAAGAGCAAAGCAGTTTGCTCTTTTTGGACTCACGCTTTTGTGCCCCCGGCGGGAATCGGTCACTCTTGTGGATATTTTGCTTCGCTTCTCTCGCAAAATATCTCACTCCATTGACCTCCACTCGGGCGCTCGGACTATCGTCCGGCT
>CAZCND010000015.1:0-17733 GCA_964500195.1 uncultured Candidatus Saccharibacteria bacterium
TTCCCGCGACCAAAATAAAAAACCGGGCACAAAACCCGGTTTTTTATTTCGGTGCGTTTGTTTGACGAAATCCGAACCTTTTTTGAACGGAACTGATGGCGCGCTTCGCGCGCCAAACTGAACGCTCGGGCGGGCAAAAAGGAAGGGGGTTGGGGGGAAGGAATTTTTGCCCGCCCTCGCTTTCCGCCACCGACGAATTTCGTGCCAACGAAGTTGGCGCACCACCTCGGGTTAAGAATATATCAAATCTTTTTCTGTTTTTCTATCTCCTTCTCTGCGGCACTTTGAATAGCCAAAGAAACAGCTGATAAAGTTTCGCTAACTGTTGGCGGTCGTCTTTCTTGAAATGGTACGCCTAAAAAAGTTGCTATTCTTGCTCCGAGAGTTTTCTCCGGAATTATCTGTCGCCCCATTACTCTTATAGTAGACGAACTACCCGGATTAAGCGGAACAATCTCACCGCTATTGAATACAAAAGCTAAATGATAAGAATGTCCGCCACCACCTTTACTTGAAGTGTGATAAGCGACAGATAATTCCACTTCTTTAATCTGTTTTAGATCGTACTCGCTGTGATTTTGTCCAATTAATCCTTCCCGAAAGAATGTTAGCTTGCCGATTGATTTATCAAGTTTGATTGTAGTGATTTTAGCAACTGCGACGACAAAACCACCAAGTAAAATTCCCACAAATCCTGACCAAAGCGGAGGTTGATTTGTAAAAAAATCTGGTTTGAGAATTACGGCAACGCCAGCAAGAAAAAATATTATCCCAACAGCAAAAGCAATAATATTCCTATCTTTTAGAGTCATTAAATTTTGATCTTCTTTAACAATTCTCATAGTTATCGGCTTTAATAACCCGAAATCACACAAGCCCCGCTAGTCATGGCTTCTTGAAGTGGATTATCAACTACTTTGCCATTTATTGTGTATGTCGCTTTCTGTTCTCCGCTTCCAAGGTCAACACTAAAACTCGTACCCACTGATTCGGCACTTGCCACATCTTTATAGTATTGAGCCACAACTATTCTCTCACTTTCGGAATATTTACATTCCATTTTTCCACCATTAGGCATTTGCTCAACATAATTGCATTTTCCGCCGATAACTCCCAAAATTTCTTTTTCCAACATATCGCCAGTTAACGGGTGTTTGAATGTCGTTTTATACTTTGCGCAAGAACTCAATTTATCGGCGAAAACGATTTCTGGATTTTGTGGCTGAGTTTGAGGAAGTGGTTGTTCGGAAGGTTGTTGCGGTGTAACTGTTTCGGACGGTGTTTCAGTTGGCGGTTGATTAACAACCTCGTTAGAAATTTTTGGCGCTTCTTCTGACTTGAAAACTGTTTGGCTGGCAAGATATGCACCGCCACCCAATACTGCTACTCCGATTACAATACCCGCGATAATTTTCCAGGCACCGCCCGAGGCGGCAACTGGGGCTGCTGAATATGCGGTTGGTATATTAGGAACATCAATGTTATTAAAACCTTCTTCAATATCTTGTGCTTGCCAGCCATTAGTCAAAAGAGAATTTTTGATTTGTTCTCGACTAACACCCTGTTGTATTTGTTGCTTGATGTAATCAAGTATTTGTTGGTTTGTCATATTTTTACATAATTATTATTAAAAATGCGACCTTTTTATTTTATCAAATTTTCAATAGAAACACCTAACGCTTTGGCGATTTTTGCCATAGTTTGAACGCTTGGCTTATTAACGGTGCCGCTTTCGACTTTCATAAGCGTTGTATATTTTATGTCTGCTTTCTTGGCTAAATCGTCTTGCGTTAAGCCAAGTTTAGCCCGTGTTTTCTTGATATTTTCGCTGATTGTTTTTCCACTTGTCATATAAATAAAGTTTTGGTAGTATTATAGTATATAAGGTTATTACCATTATTGTTATACTACCAAATAAAATGAAAATAATCAAACAAAATTCTTGGCGGCGCATTTCGCAAAGCGAAATACGAAATTCGGCGGTGGCGGAAAGCGAGGGCGGGCAAAAATTCCTTCCCCCCAACCCCCTTCCTTTTTGCCCGCCCGAGCGTTCAGTTTGGCGCGCGAAGCGCGCCATCAGTTCCGTTCAAAAAAGGTTCGGATTTCGTCAAACAAACGCACCGAAATAAAAAACCGGGCACAAGACCCAGCTTTTTATTTCGGTGCCCCCGGCGGGAATCGAACCTTACAGGTTCAGTACCCCAATTGGCTATATTTTTTCGCAAGCTCAAAATATAGCTCAATCGGGCTTCGATTCCCGCGACCAAAATAAAAAACCGGGCACAAAACCCGGTTTTTTATTTCGGTGCCCCCGGCGGGAATCGAACCTACATCTATTCCTTAGGACGGAACTGTTCTATCCATTGAACTACGGGGGCTTACATAAAGACATTCCTTTTGGGAATGTCTTTATATATTATATTAATTATTTCTCTAGACCTAATAGTTTAGAAAGCTTATCTTTATCAAAGCCAACAACTAAATCATTATCAATTATTGTTACAGGAACTCCCATTTGGCCACTTTTTTCTACCATTTCTTTTCTTTTCTCTAAATCAGTAGAAACATCAAAATCTTCAAAAACAACACCGTTTGCTATAAAAAAATCTTTAACCATGTGGCAAAAATGACATGTAGGACTAGAATATATTGTAACTTTTTTCATATTTTTAATTTATTTAATTAATAATATTTAACTTTCTCATTATACCATAAACCCAAAAGAATAAATAATTAATTAGACAAAATAATAAATCTGTGTCCGTATTCACAAGGCCTGGCCTTGTGAATACGGACACAGATTTTATGTTTGTCTATCTTCTCTAGTTAGTTTGCTTGCTTACCCGCATCAAAAGGCTCCACAGGAGCCTTTTGATTCTGTGCGGGTAGCGAGAATGTGAGTACACTTATCGATCCTTACAGGATCTGTACACCTTTCGCATCGTTTGAAATTTTTAATTTCAAACGATATGCTCAAGGTCTCCGATTCTCGCACGCAAGCAAAGCAATTTGCTTGCTTACCCGCATCAAAAGGCTCCACAGGAGCCTTTTGATTCTGTGCGGGTAGCGAGAATCGGACTCGCGTCTCAACCTTGGGAAGGTCGCATGCTACCACTATACCATACCCGCATTATCTCAATTTTATTTTTTAAACAAACCCTTAAACCAAACAAAAAAACTCTTTCTGTTTTGATCTTTTTCATCTAAAACAATATTCTCTCCATTTTCTTCTTGTCCATCTTCTACTATACTTAACACCTTTTCCCCTTCTTTTGCAACTTGATATTTAACTCTTATCACCCCCTCCTTACCTTCTTCTGTATTTAGTTCTGATATTTCCCTATTTAAATCATCTATCCTCACAGAAAGCTCGTTTAATTCATCTTCTGCTATTTTTCTCATCTGTATTGTCTCCCTATGAGTTCCAATTAAACAGAAAATTTTATAGCCAAAAAAAGCTAATATAATCAAGAAGATGAATAAGAAAAAAGGAGAATACCAAAATTTATATTTACTTTTATTTTTCTTGAATTTTACCATAAACAGTGTTAGTATTATAGCATGATTTTCAGTTCAAAAAACAAGAAAAAAGTTGAAAGGATATTTGGAGTAATATCCATTTTGGTTATCATCAGCATGATATTGCTTTATATGCCTGGTTTTTTTAGATAATTATTTAGAATTTCCCCCTCTTATCATTTTTAGGAAAACATCGTGAGAGATGTTTATTTTTGCGTTTGACTGCAATCTCTTTTTGCCCTTTTTCTGTTTTTCTAGAAGTTTCTTTTTTCTACTTACATCTCCACCTCCAACAACCTTACTACCATGCATCAAAACATCTTTTCGAAAAGCAGAAACTGCCTCAGAAGAAATTATACGCCCCAGAGCTCTGGCTTGAATTTTAAAAGCAAACTGCTGTCTTGGAATAATTTCTTTTAGTTTTTCCACCTGAGCTTTAGCCTCCTCGTTCACTTTCCTCCTTGAAACCACACGACTAAAAGCTGGAATTATTTCATCTGCTACAGCTATATCCATCCTGACAACATCTGCCTCTTTATAATCACTGATTTCATAAGAAATAGAAGAATAACCCGAAGTTACACTCTTTAGGTCATCAAAAAAGTTACGCATTAATTCTCGGAGGGGCATTTCTAAATCCAAAGATGAACGATTGTCTCCAAAATTATTTGTTTCTTTAATTATTGCTTCGTGGTCAAAAAGAAATGGCATCAAAGGATTAATATAAATTGAGGGCGTTATTATTTTTAAATTAATCCAAGGTTCAAATATCTTAACAACCAAACCATCTTCAGGAAATAAATGGGGGGAATATATGGTTTGTTCTTTTCCACCTCTTAATAAAACTTTGTAAGTTATAGAAGGAAGTGTAACAATTAACTCCAAATTAAATTCCCTTGTTAATCTTTCTGTGATTATCTCCAGATGCAACATCCCTAAAAAACCACACCTAAAACCTCGACCCAATGAACCAGAAGATTCTTCCTCAAAAGAAAAAGATGAATCTGACAATTTTAAACGACTAAGGGCTTGTTTTAATAAAGGAAAATCATCTTGGCTTTCTGGGTAAACAGAAGCCCAAACAACTGGTTTTGGATTTTGATAACCATGCAAAGCTTCCATTGGTTTTTTAAAAAAAGTTATAGTGTCTCCAACAGATGCGATACCTGGTTTTTTTATACCAGTTACTATATAACCTATCTCCCCTCCATTTAAAGATTCGACTGGTATTTCTTCTGGAGAAAATATCCCAGTCTCAAGAGAATTAAATCTCTCATTTGAAACAGCAAAAATAAGCTGATCCCCTTTTTTGAAAGAACCGTCAATTACTCTAATATAAACAATAACCCCTCGATGATTATCATATTCAAAATCAAAAACTAAAGAGCATCCTGTATCTTCTTGGTTTTCTCCTTTTTTTGGAGCTGGTATCTTTTTTATTATTTCTTCTAATAAAGAAGATACTCCCTCTCCCGTTTTACCAGAAACTGTTAAAACAGAATCTGGATTAATGTCTAAAAGTAAAGCCACTTCCATCTTTACTTCATCCACTCGAGCAAGAGGAGAATCTATTTTTGATAATACTGGAATAATCACCAAACCAGAATCTTTGGCCATCTGTAAAGTTGTTAGTGTTTGAGCTTGAACACCCTGAGTCGCATCAACTAATAAAATGGAACCCTCTACGGCCTTTAACGCCCTAGAAACTTCATAAGAAAAATCTATATGACCCGGCGTATCTATTAAATTTAAAATATATTTTTGCCCCTGATATTCATAATCCATTCTAACTGGTTGCATCTTGATAGTAATACCTCTTTCTCTTTCTAGTTCCATAGAATCCAAAACCTGATCTTTCATCTTTCTTTTTTCTATTGTTCCTGTTACTTCCAACATTCTATCAGCTAAAGTGCTTTTGCCGTGATCAATGTGAGCTATTATAGAAAAATTTCTTATTAAATTAATATCTCGATTCATAGGTTTATACTAACAAAAAAGGTTTGAAAATAAAAGCTTATTGTAAATCTTCTTGCTCTTCGGCTAAAACATCTTTTTTCTTCCAAAACTTATTTTTTAATGCTCTTATTACACTTAAAAATTCTTTATTTTTAATTAAATACAAAACCAAAACACCACTAAGTATTCCAATTACGCCCGAAGTTAACCCTTGCATAAATATCCCCCAACCAGTCGTTATATTAAAAACATCATCAAATATATTTAGAAAAACGTAAGCAATTGACCCCATCGTTAAAGCCCCCAGTAAACTATCAGATGTAGTTTTTAGTATCCCTATATTTTTATCTTTTAGAAAATCTTTTTTAAATACAATCCAAAGAAAGATAAAATTTATTATCGAACCCAAGGCGTAAGCAAGAGGTAAGGCCAACATTACCGTCCCCCCTACATCTTTAACTCGCAACAAATTCTCCACCTTAGAAATTAAATTAGGGTAATTATTAAATAAATAAATAAATAATTTTGCTAAAACGATAACTAAAATGGACGAGGAAACATTTGTAATAAAAGGTTTTTTGGTATTACCTGCTGCATAGTAACCTCTAACTAAAAGTAAAACTAAACCTTGAGTTACCAGAGAAACAATAAACAAGGCAACAGAGGCCGCTGTCAACCTTGTGTCTGGCCAAGAAAATTGACCCGTTCCAAGAATGACTCTAACTATCTGGGCTCTTAAAACTATTAATAAAGAAATTATTGGCAGTGACCAAAAAATTATTTGTCTTGAAGCGGTGGCTATTTGATTAATAAAATCTTTCATATTTTTCTCAGCAAAAGATTTTACCAACATAGGAAAAGCAGCAACAGAATATGAGGTTCCAATTATTCCAACTGGAACAGATTGTAAATTGTAAGCAAAGGTGAAGAGAGAAATGGAACCAGATTTAAGCGTTGAAGCGATAGAAATTAAAACAAGAAAAGCCAAACTATTACAGGACAAAGTCAAAGTCCTTGGAGCTGATAACTTTACTACCTGACCAATTTCTTGCCAGTTTATATTCAAAATAAATTTTGGGAAAAAACCATTTTTGTAAACCACCACAGCCTGAATTAAGAAATGTAATATTGCTCCAATAATTACCCCCAACCCCAGACCGTAAACCCCAAAAACTGGAAACAAAAATACTATCCCAAAAATTATTCCAACATTATAAAAAACCGGGGATAAAGAAAAAACTAAAAACTTTTTTAACAACTGGGTAACTGTTCCTATTAGATTAGATAGCCCTATAAAAATCGGGGACAATAACATAATTCGACTCATTGTAACCAAAGAAGATAGTTGCTCTTCGGTAAAACCTGGAGCAATATAATGAACTATCTTAGGCATTAAAATAGCTATTATTATACTAGCTAAAACCATAAAAACTGCATATGCACTAAATATGTTATTCAAAAACTGTTTAGCTTTTTCTTTAGAGCCATCTTTGCTGATCCGATTCATTAAAAATGGCATTAAGACTGTTATTGAGGCAAGCGAAGCAATGGAAATATATAAGAAATCAGGTATTCGAAATGCTGCATAATAAACATCTAAAACCGGTCCGGCTCCCATAAAATGAGCCAAAGCTCTATCTCTCAGAAGTCCTAATATTTGAGAAAGCAGAGTAAAACCGCCAAGCAATAAGGCGGCTTCATTTACTCCCTTAAACTCTTTGTTAAGAAATTTAATAATACGGTTAACCATCTAGTTTTAATCCTCTTCTATAGGAGCCTTTACCGCGTCTAATTCAGACAATGGTTCTTCTTTATCTTCTTCAACAACTTCAGCCTTCGAGTCTATAGATTTAATTGCTTCTTTAACTTCCTCACTATCTGGGGCTAATTGTTTCAAAAGATTAAATTGAGTAAGAGCATCATCTTTTCTTCCAACCTTTTGATAAGCCAGTCCTAGGTAGTAACGAGCATTTAGATAAGAATTATTTAAGATAACTGCTTTTTCAAAAGCACCAACTGATTCTTTGTAGTCTTTGTTATTGTATTTCAATAATCCTAATCTAAAGAAAACGGTTGCATCATTAGGTGAAACTTGTCCTGCGTATTCAGCTTGTTTAATTGCCTCTTTCAGATTGCCCTCATTTGTTTCAATTTGAACAAGTAAAAAGATTGCATCTGTGTAGTCAGCCTTAAGATCCAAAGCTTGTTTTATATATTTTCTAGCTTCACTATTATTCTTGTTTAAATATTCGAGTGTAGCCTGAGAAAGAAAGATTGATGGATTATTAGGAGCCAGGGCCAAAGCTTTTTCATAAGAAGTTACCGCACTATCATAACTACCCTCAACGGATATAAGAGATAATTCGGTATATAAGTTTCCGAGGTTTACGTAGTTTTGATATTGTTTGGGATTTTGTTCTATAGCTCCAGAAGCTGCCGTAACAGCATTGCTGACTAATTGTTGCATGCTTGATTTTAAGATATCTTCTGATATTGTTGTGTCTTTTGCTAACACTCCTATTTGAGCAAGATAAACCTGAGAAAGAGTTCTGTAATATGTATCATTCTTATCTAAGTTAATAGCTTTCAATAACATTGATTCTGATTTTCCTAGAGACTCTAATGTTTGTTCAGCATTAAGACTCTTTGAGTAATATATCAAAGAAGTAAATTTCTCCACATATATATAGGTCAAAGAAATAGAAGCTACCATCAAAACGACTAATCCCAATATTGAGAAGAAGCTATTTCTTGGATCGGTTAAAAATGAATATTCTTTTGTTTTAATTGCTTGTTTGTGAACTAAAGTACCTATCAACATTCCGCTCGAAACAAAAGCCAGCATTAAAACAACGATATTAGGACTATAAAGGATAATTGAAATCCAAGAATACAAAGATATCATTAATATTGTAGCTATGAAATAATTTGAAACATTATTTTGTAAAGCTATCTTTATTGATTGAATACTTCTAGTAACATAAAGAACAATAAACCAAACCAAAGAAATCAAACCAAGCAAACCTGCAGTTACAGCAAAAGTAGATAACAAACTATAACCACTAGTAAAATCTACCCCCCAAAAAACAGTCTGAGCTATTTCTTTTGGTTGCCAAAGTGCCCAATCAAGAGCAAAAGTGTTTGGTCCTGTTCCAAAAGCTGGATTGTGTTTAAATGATTTAAAGGCTATTTGGGCTGTGGTTACAAAAGAAGGCCTAATGTCTGGATTATTAAGATTTACATAACTTGATATAACATTAGTCAATAAGTTGTTACCAACCAAAGAAATGAAAGCAATAAAGACAATTATAAGTGAAGTAAATGGGAATTTTTTCTTTCCATTAAAACTTTCAGACAATCTGCTTCTTGCGTGTTGAACCGAAATACTGTAAACAAAAACTATTAAAGAAAAAGCTCCAACTAATATCCAAACCAACTTCATATTTATAATTATTAAAAACAAAATTCCTAAGACCAAAAGTATATATTGTAAGAATCTGAAAAATTTTTTTGTTTTAACTAACTCAATAGTGATAACAGAGAGCAAAACAATTACCCCTACCACTAGGGCAAAGTTATTCCAAGAACCAACCAAATTCCCAGAAGTTACTCCTCTGACAAAACCAGGGGTTAGACTATTAAAATCAACAAAAAGATTTAGAGTCTGATATAAAAGTAAAATTACACCAGACAAGAAAATAGACCAGATAAAATACCAAATTCTTTTTTCTGATTGAAAGTAAATAGCCGAGAGAAAGAAAACAACGTACAAAACAAGCATGGAACCAAATGTGCCAATCTCAAAACCACTGCCAAACAAAGAAGAATAGATTGACGGGGAAAAGAAAGACGAAATTAAAAAGACTAGAGGAATAGCTCCAGCAAATAAAATCAATTTATCTTTGGGTATAACAAATTTTCCTTCTCCCAGTCTAGAAACAAACCAGAAAAACAGGGACAAGGTAGCACCGACAGATAGAAGAAAACCCTTACTGGCTTCTAGGGTTACAGGAGAAAAAGGGATAAAGAAAAAGAAGCAAGCAAAGATGGTAAATAATAATAAGACAAACGATAACTTGTTAAAAAAATCTATCTTTTTTGATTCCATAATTTATATATCTAATAAAAGTTAATAATATTTAATAATTATACACAAAAAGAACTCTCTTTACCACCGACAAACAAACTATACCACGATATTTATGACCCGACCAGGAACATAAATGAACCTCTTTATCTCCTTATCTTCCAACCATTTTTTAACATTTGGATCCTCTAAAGCTATTTTTTTTACATCAGCTTCACTAGATTCCTTGTTGATATCTATTTCTGATCTAACTTTTCCATTAATTTGAATCGCTATCTTGACAGTTTCATCTTGAACCTTATCCTTGTCCCAAACCGGCCAAGAACTTTTGACTATAGGTTTTTTCTGCCCAAAAAAAGATGATAATTCTTCTGCCAAGTGTGGGGCAAAAGGACAAAGAATTTGCAAAAATTTTATAAAATCCGAACGACTAATACCTTCTGTTTTTTCTAAAACATTAACCAAGATCATCATTGATGAAATTGCCGTGTTAAAAGAAAAACTTTCTATGTCCTCTGTTACTTTTTTGATTGTCTTGTGTAAGAGAACATTAGCTTCTTTGTTTGTTTCTTTAGATTCTGAATCTAAAACTTTCTGTCCCACACGCCAAACTTTCTCTAAAAATCGGCGAGAACCTATTATGCTCTCTGTTGACCAGGGAAGCATTTGATCAAACGGTCCCATAAACATCTCATAAACACGAAGAGTATCGGCCCCATAAGTTTTTACAATCTCATCAGGATTAACAACATTACCCCACCTTTTACTCATCTTGCGACTGTCAGCCCCCAAAATCATTCCCTGATTTTTCATTTTTTTAAATGGTTCTTTAAAAGATAATTTGCCAATATCGTATAAGAAATTTGTCCAAAAACGAGAATACAATAAATGTCCTGTAGCATGCTCTTGCCCTCCGACATACATATCTACTTGATTCCAATAGTCAATATTTTTTTTAGAAGCGAGCTCTTTGTCATTTTGTGGATCCATATATCGAATAAAATACCAAGAAGAACCAGCCCAACCAGGCATTGTGTTTGTCTCATAACCGTCTTTAACCCAAGATTTAACTAAAGAAAGTGGTGACTCTCCATTACCGGAAATTTCATAAGATTTAACCTTAGGTAATTCTAGTGGTAAATCTTTTGCAGAAAGTGCCGTAATTGTTCCATCAGAATTATGCTTTAAAGGAATTGGCTCTCCCCAGTATCTTTGGCGAGCAAAAACTGCATCTCGCATTCTGTATCTAACAACTTCTTTAGCTTGCCCTCTGTATTCCAACTCTTCTACTATTTCCGACATTGCGTCAATACTTAAAAGCCCATTAGCACTAGGAATTTTTTCTGAATTAATTACAACTCCATAATCTGTATATGGTTTATCTTTTGGAAAATCTTTTGGATATTCTATAACTTCCTTTATCGGTAAATTATATTTTTTAGCAAAAGCCCAATCTCTTTCATCATGAGCGGGAACAGCCATAACCATACCAGTGCCATATGTAGCAAGAACATAATCTGCTATCCAAACAGGCACCTCCTCGTCATTAGCTGGATTAATAGCCTTAATACCCTTAAGTTCTACACCCGTCTTTTCTTTGTCTGCGGAAATCCTATCTTCCTCCGATTTATTTTTTAGATTATTAATATATTTTTCTACTTCACTCCAATTTGTAATATTTTTTTTCAACCTCTCCACCAAATCATGCTCTGGAGCTAAAACAACATAAGTTACCCCAAACAAAGTATCTGCTCGGGTTGTAAAAACTTTTATTTCTTCTTCGTTGTCTTTTATTCTGAAAATAATTTCAGCTCCTTCTGACCTCCCTATCCAGTTTTTTTGAATTTCTTTTATGTGATCACTCCAATCTAAATCTGATAGATTTTCCAAAAGCCTATCTGCATAAGCTGTAATTCTCATAAACCACTGGCGCATTTTTTTCTTTTCTACTGGATAAAAACCTCTTTCTGAAACTAAATTTCCCTTGTCGTCATTAATTATTTCATCATTGGCCAAAACTGTACCCATGTGTGGGCACCAATTAACCTCACTAAATCCCTCATAGGCCAAACGATAACACATCAAAATATCATGTTTTTCTTTTTTTGAAAATTCCTTCCATTGTCTAGCCTTAAATATTTTTACATTAGGATTGCAAGGTGCATCAATGTTTTCGTTCCCCATTTTTCCAAATATTTCTACAAGCTCTTTTATAGGTCTTGCTCTTTGACTAATATTATCAAACCAAGAATTATATATTTGTAAAAATATCCACTGGGTCCATTTATAATATTTAGGATCTGTGGTGTTTACTTTTCTATCCCAATCATAAGACAAGCCAATCATAGAAAGTTGTTTTTCAAAAGTCTTAACATTCTTTTCTACCGCCTTTCTAGGATGAATTTTATGCTCTAGAGCATACTGTTCTGCTGGTAGTCCAAAAGCATCATAACCCATGGGGTGCAAAACATTGAACCCCTCCATTCTCTTTTTTCTTGCATAGACATCACTGCCGATATAACCCCGTGGGTGTCCAACATGAAGCCCTACCCCAGAAGGATAAGGGAACATATCAAGAACATACATTTTGGGATCCTTGATATCTAAAGATGTCTTATAAACATGATCACTCTGCCATTTTTTTTGCCATTTTTTTTCTATCTTTGTGTGTTCGTATTTTTTCATAATTTTATTTAAAATTTAACCCTTGTATTATAACAGAAAAATGATATATAATAAACCACGTAATGAAAGACCTAAAGAAAAAATCTGAATTAAAAATTGAGAGAATTTCAATGCTTGCGACTAGGTGGATTGGCTCCACCAGTTCCCTCTTGGTTCATTCTTTAATATTTATAATCTCTTTTGCTTTATATTTTTATGGTATTCCGATGGATAAAATTCTTTTGGTTTTAACGACTCTCGTTTCACTTGAGGCCATATATCTTTCAATCTTTATTCAGATGTCCGTTAATAGACAATCTCGTAATTTGAAAAAGGTGGCTAAAGATATTGATGACATTCAAGAAGACATTGATGACATTCAAGAAGATGTTGAAGATATTCAGGAAGACATCGATGATATTCAGGAAGATGTTGAAGATATTCAAGAAGATGATGATGACAAGAAAGATGACATCATGCTAGAGAGGATAGAAGATACTTTGGGGAAATTAATAGAGGAAGTAGTAGATTTAAAAAAGCAACACCTTAATCACTTAAAAAAAATAAACGATGAAAAGAGGAAAAAGATAGATTAAACTTTTACCTCTCCTTGTCTTAAAACTACAATCTTTTCTCCCTCTAATCTTATTAAAGTTGAAGGCTTTGATACTCTTTTCCCCACATTAATATAACTTTGTATTTTATCTAAAAAATAAGCCCTAGCCTCACTAATTGTTTCAGCTGGTTTTTCTCCTTGTTTATTAACACTAGGAGCTACCACTGGTCCAACTAAAGATATTAATTTAAAAAGATTTTTATTTCTCTTTCCAATCATCCTAAAAGCAATACTTTTGCCACCCAAGTGAAGATATTCAAATTTTTTCAGTTGACAGGGTAAGATTACACTTACTTTTCCAGGCCAAAATTTTTCCAAAATTTTGGCCTTGATTTCATCTATTTTTATACCAAAGATTTCTAATTGAGAAAAAGAATTTACAAGAACAATAAAAGGCTTCGTTTCATCTCTTCCTTTTATTTCATATATTTTTCTGACAGCTTTTTTTGATAAGGCACTTCCAAGAATCCCATAAAGTGTATCCGTAGGTAAAACAACAACCCCATCATTTTTTAATATTTCCGAAGCCCGATTCCAAGACTTCGAGTAAACTTTTTCGCAATCTTTCAGTTTGTTTTTCATATTTTAATTATTTTTCCCTAATTATTGAATTCAAAATTATTAAATTTTGAATTCAATAACATCTCCATCAGAAACGACATATTCCTTGCCTTCTGTTCTAATTTTTCCTTTTGCCCGAGCTAGAGCATAACTACCAGCTTCCAACAATTCTTCCCAGTTTATTATTTCAGCTCTAATAAATTTATCATGAAAATCCGAGTGAATGGCCATACCCGCAACAGGTGCCGTACTACCTTTTTTAATAGTCCAAGCCCTAGACTCATCTGGGCCTGTGGTAAAATAAGTTTCCAACCCTAAAAGTAGATAACACTCTTTTATTAATTTATTTATTCCATCATCTTCTCCCCCCATCTCTTTTCGAAGCATTTCTTTTTCTTCTCCTTCAAAATCTTTTAATTCATCTTCTATTTTGGCATCAATAACCACAAAAGAAGAATCTTTTTCTTTAATATGATCTGTTATATTCTTAAAAACTTCAGGGTCTGTCTCATCTAAGTTTCCCCCTCCGCTTCTTTTATTCAAACCATAGATAAAAGGCTTCATAGTTAGAAGATTAAGCATTTTAATTTTTTCTAGTTCTTTTTCATCAAGAGAAACAGTGTTAGCCATCTCAGCTTTACCGAAAGCGAGTTCCAATCTAGCCAGAGCTTTATCTTCAATTACTGCCTCTTTACTCCCCTTTTTTATATCATGCGACAAATTAGTTCTTCTTTTAGCAACAGTCTCAAGGTCAGCTAAAATCAATTCTAAATTTATAACCTCTATGTCTCTTAGTGGATCGATGTTTCCATAGACATGGATTATTTCATTTGTTCTTTCTGTTTTAATAGGGAAAATCCTGACCATTTCTAATATGGCATCAACCTCTCTAATGTTAGCTAAAAATTTGTTGCCCAATCCCTCACCTTTCGATGCACCCTTAACAAGTCCAGCTATATCAACAAATTCAATTATAGCCGGTATTGTTTTAGCAGATTTAGAAAAATCTGACAGTTTCCAAAGTCTTTCATCCGGCACAGCAACAACCCCAACAGAAGGATCTATCGTACAAAATGGATAGTTCTCCGAAAGAACCCCTTTCTTAGTTAAAGCATTAAAAAGAGTACTTTTGCCAACATTTGGTAATCCTACAATTCCGATCTTCATAAAACAAAATCTACCACAAAAAAAGACTTTTTGGAAGATGTTTATTTAGCAATTCTAACAGTCCTTATTGCATCTATTTGATTAGTCTGTGCCCTAAATATAATGTCTTTAACCTTAGACGGAGAACGCATTGTGTACATTATAAACTCTCTATCTGTCCCAGCTGATTGAACTTTTATTGTTCCAATTTGAAGAATTGTATTTAATAAACCGTGTGTTTCAATATTAATATCTTGAATTTTATCTAATCTAATAGAAGAAACCTCTCTTGAGAAAAATCCTTTTTGGTCTATACTAATCAATCTTTTATCAGTCAAAATCCAAATGTCTAAATAATAATTAGTCCATGAATAAAAACCAATTAACCACAAGAAAGAAACAAAGATAAAATAGAAAAAAGCATACAATCCCAAAATTTCTGACCCAGCTTCAATTTTAATTAATTTTGTAAAAAGAAAAAGAAAAGCGGGTAAGCCTCCTAAAATTATTAAGAAGAAAATCTCTAGGGTTATATAAAAACTATGCTTTCTAAAAGTTGAAATTATTTTTTCCTCTTGATCTAAAATGTTCATATTTAATAAAGATAATTAATAAGAAAACTGCCTGACATGTAAAGTAAGACCACAATTCCAACCAAATAAATAATTCTAGCAATTACAATTAGAGGACCATAAGCTCTATATGAAGACCAGTGAAAAAATAAAATGATTGAATAGATTAAAATAATAGCTGAAGAAACTAAATAGATGATAGACCAAACATAAGCAGGAACAGACAACAAGAATTCTGAAAGATGGATTTGCTTAATGAAATTTGCATAATTCAGATTAATTAAAATGTCAGGATTGTAATCCATTTTATTTTTGAATTAAATGCATTAATGGCTCTAATTCTTCTCTATACTTCATTATTTCACTTTTGTATTTACTCATAACCAAGACTGAAGCATATTGCTCATCTAGTCCACCTTTTTTCTTTTCTTCTATCTCTTTGGTAATTTTTTCAAAAAGAGCTTTTACCTCTTTGTTTGATTCAATTCCTTTAAGGGCATTAACCATCTCTGGATTTTCATCTAATTGTCTAGCTATGTCCTCAGCCTTATCGGCTGAAATTCCCTTCATCTGAAGCGCTTTTTTGGTGATAAATTTTTTAAATCCCATTGTTCAAATTCTTATATTATTTATTCTATAAGAATAATTATTTTCTAAATATATCCAAATTATAGCAAAAAAGTTATTTCTATGCGAATATTATATATATGCAAAAATCAAAAATTATTGTCATCCTTGGGCAAACGGCCACAGGTAAAAGCGATTTTGCCGTAGAAGTAGCTAAAAAGATTAATGGTGAAATCATTTCGGCTGATTCAAGACAGGTATATAAAGGAATGAATCTAGGAACAGGTAAGATAACCAAAAGAGAGATGAAAAGAATCCCCCATTATCTTTTAGATATTGTCTCTCCTAAAAATGCAACTTTTTCAGTCAGTCAATATCAAAAGATGGCCAAGAAAAAAATTAAGGAGATCATAGAAAAAAAGAAGACTCCGATAATCTGTGGTGGTACAGGGTTCTATATCAGTTCCCTAACTGAAGGAATTTCCTTTCCAGAAGTTTCACCAAATCTAGAACTCAGAAATAAACTTAGTAAAAAAACAGTCTTAGAACTTTTTAAAATTTTAAAGGAAATAGATAAAGAAAGAGCCAAGGAAATAGATAAAAACAACAAAGTCAGACTAATCAGAGCCATAGAAATAGCTAAGTCATTGGGCAAAATACCTAAACTAAAAAAAGTAGAACCTGAATATAATATTTTAAAAATTGGATTAACTTTTCCACAGAATGAATTAAAAGAAAGAATCCATACAAGACTAGAGAAGAGAATCAAGAAAGGAATGATTGAGGAAATTAAGAAACTACACCAAAATGGTGTATCTTGGAAAAAATTAGAATCATTTGGCCTTGAGTATAGATATGTATCATATTATCTCCAAGGTAAAATGACAAAGAGTGAAATGATAGAGAAACTCTATTCTGCTATATGGCATTTCGCTAAAAGACAGAACACTTGGTTTAAAAGAGACAAAGAAATTGTTTGGATAAATCCAAGTAAAAAGAGAGAAATAATAACAGCTCAAAAAGAGATTAAGAATTTTTTATCTTAGGATTCCAAAGAATCATTTCAAGTTCTCTGTTGTCATTATATTTCCAGTTATGCTTAATTGGATACTTAAGGTTGGAATCATTACTAATCGCCTCTTTGTTGCCCACATAAAAACCTATATGTCTATGGCGATTAGCACCATTTTTCTTAACCCAAATTAATATACTTCCCATCTCTGGTTCATCTACCTGTTTCCAACCAGAATCTTCCAAGTCTGTGATTGTTCCAGATACAGTTGCATGCATGTTCTTAATATACTTTGATAAATATAAAATAGAAGAAACATAAAAAGCACAAGATAACCATCCGTCTTCAGTAATATCTTTTTTCTCATTCTCCACTTCAAAATAAAGATTCTTAAAAATCTGACTTCCAATACTATTTTTGATAGTTGCTAAATATGTATCAAATTGTTTTACTTTTGTTTTCATCTTTAAATCTTTGCGGGTGGTGGAGGAATCGGACCCCCGCCAACGGTTTTGGAGACCGTAGTACTACCACTATACTAACCACCCTAGGATGAGAAGATTTTAACACAAAAAGTAAAAAACCCCAACTTGGGGTCTTTTACTTTTTAAGCTCTTTGTGAACAGTGTTTTTCTTACACCACTTACAATATTTTTTAAGCTCGATCTTTTTAGGAACGAGTTTCTTGTTTTTGCTTGACCAATAATTAATGCGTTTGCATTCAGTACAGGCTAATTTGAAAAGTCTATCTTGTGACATATGAGGCTATGTTACTATAAAAAGCCCAAAAATGCAATATCTCTGGATTTTTCACACAAATTTGGTATACTTAGACTCAAGTTTGCCGGAAAGAGTAAAACTCTCAACATCCTGCAAATGAAAAGTATTTCTTACTTTTAAATTTAAATAAAATTGCCGGAGTGGCGGAATTGGTATACGCGCGCGACTCAAAATCGCGTCTCGCAAGGGATGTGGGTTCAAGTCCCACCTCCGGCACAAAGCGAAGCTTTGGGGAAAAAAGAAGTGATGTTAT
>CAZCND010000016.1:0-16629 GCA_964500195.1 uncultured Candidatus Saccharibacteria bacterium
AAAAAATTTCTTCAAAAAAATCTTCTAGGATAGAAAGTTAAACGACTCCACATGGAGTCGTTTTATGTTATAATTTTAAAATGGAAAAAGGGGAGAAGATAGCAACTTTATATATTATTGGTACACCTATTGGTAACCTAGAAGATATTACTTACAGAGCCACTAGGATTTTGAGAGAGGTAGATTATATTTTATGCGAAGATACAAGGACAACTCAGACTCTTCTTAACAAATACAATATTAAAACCAAAACAATTAGTTATCATTGTCACTCTAGTGAAAATAAAGAATTAGAAATTATAAATTTATTAAAAGCAGGGAAAAATTTAGCTCTTGTTTCTGATGCGGGCACACCTTGTATTTCAGACCCTGGGGTAATGTTGGTTTCAGATGTAAAAAAGGAATTTGGTGATAGTGTTAAAATCTCACCAATCCCTGGACCTAGTGCTCTTATCTCGGCATTATCTGCTAGCGGAGTTTCTTCTGCTGAATTTACCTTCCTTGGATTCTTGCCACACAAAAAGGGAAGAGAAAAAATCTTTAAGGAAATAGCTGAAAGCAAGAAAGTAATTGTTTTTTATGAATCAACTCATCGTGTTTTAAAAACCTTGGATTCCTTAAACAAACATGCTCCTAAACATAAAATTGTTATTGCCAGAGAAATGACTAAACAATTTGAAGAGTTTATAGAAGGTAGTGCTCAAGACCTAATTTCATTGTTTGAGAAAAATCCTGTTCATTTGAAGGGGGAGTTTGTGGTGATTGTAAAGCCTTAAAAAATAGGTTATAATCTCCAAATATGAGAAAAGAAAAAGCTTTATTTATATTGGGTATTTGGGTTGCAATTTTGTCGTTTTTAGGTTTTCCGCAAACTTGGCGTAATATCTTATTTTTAATTTCAGGATTGTTTATTATTTATTTATCTTATCTCTTTTATATTGAATCTCGGGCAAGAATTTTAAGACGCACAAATCAGAGTAAAACATTTGTAGATAACATAGATGGAATAAATAATAATGTCGATCAAAAATAGATCAAAAAAAATTATTCTAATAACTCTCGCACTAATAATATGTGGGGTTGTTGTCTTTTTTGAGGGTCCTTCTTTTTCTAAAATAATTAATAATGAGGTTGAGTATAATTCAATTGCTGAAAATAATTTTTTGGAAGATAAAAATAATAATTTAGAAAAAGAAAAAACAGAAATAAAAGAGGAAGAAAAAAAAGAAGAAGTTTTGCCTGCACCAATTACTCACATAGAGACACCAGGTGTGGTTAAGGCAATTTATCTATCTGGATGGGTTGCTGGCACAAAAAGTATTAGAGATAGACTTATTAAAATAATAGATGATACTGAGCTTAATGCTGTGGTTATTGATATTAAAGATTCCACTGGTCGAATTAGTTTTGAGATAGATGATCCTTTAATAAAAGAAATTGGAAGTCCTGAGAATAGAATTGCAAACATAAGAGAGTTAACAAATTTATTACACACTAAAGGTGTGTATATTATTGGGAGGATTTCCGTTTTTCAAGATCCTTTTTTGAGTAAACTAAAACCTGATTGGTCTATTAAAAGATTAAGCGATGGGGGAGTTTGGAAAGATAAAAAGGGATTATCTTTTTTAAACCCAATGAATGAAAAAGTTAGAGAGTACACACTAGCCATAGCAATTGGATCGTATAATTTAGGTTTTGATGAAATAAATTTTGATTATATTAGATATCCTTCAGATGGTAACATGAAAGACATTGATTATAATTTGAAAGAAGGAGAAACAAGAGCGGACAACATAGAAAATTTCTTTATCTATCTTTCTAAAAAGATTAAGGAGGTAGAAAATATTCCTATATCGGGCGATTTGTTTGGTCTTACGACTGAGACTCTTGATGATATGGGAATTGGCCAGGTTTGGGAAAAAGCTATACCTTACTTTGATTTTCTTTGTCCTATGGTTTATCCGTCTCATTATCCATCGGGGTATAATGGTTATAAAAACCCAGCTCTTTATCCGTATGAAGTAATTAATAAATCTATTAAAAGTGCAATCGTTAAGACAGAAGCTGTGGGGCAGAGTGTTAATAAAATTCGTCCTTGGTTACAAGATTTTGATTTGGGGGCAGTTTATACTAAGGAGTTAGTTAAAGAACAAATAAAAGCCACTTACGATTTAGGTTTATCTTCTTGGATGCTTTGGGATCCAAGCAATAAATATACACCAGATGCTTTGGAATTAGAGATTGTAAAAAATAATTAATTTTGAGATAATAAAAAAGATGAATAAAAAAAATTTTTGCAGAAATATTATTTATATTGTTTTTTCGCTTTTGATTGTAGTCTTACTCTTGGGGATAGGTATTTATTTGGGTTATTCTAATCGCCCGGAAATAGATAAGGTGACTTCGGTTATTAATAAAAATTCTACCATGGAATCCTCGGCCGATTTTAATACTTTTTGGAAAGCTTGGAATGTGTTAAACGAAAAATCTATTTATGCAAAAGATACAAAAGATCAGGATAGGGTCTGGGGAGCAATAGAAGGATTAGCCTCGTCTTTTGGTGATCCATACACGGTTTTTTTCCCTCCTGAAGAAAGCGAATCTTTTAACGAAGAGATAAGAGGAACATTTGAGGGGATAGGAGCAGAGATAGGTATTAAGGATGATATTTTAACAATAGTTTCTCCCTTAAAAAATACACCAGCTTGGAATTCTGGGCTTAAAGCAGGAGATCAGATAATCAAGATAGATGATGTTAATGCTAGTGGTTTGACATCAGATGGGGCAATTGATTTGATAAGAGGTCCAGAGGGAACATCTGTTGATTTAATAATAAAAAGAGAAAATGAAACTGAGCCAAGAACAATAACAGTTACTAGACAAGAAATTCAAATACCAACAATAGAAACCGAGATAAAAGAAGATCAAATTTTTGTTATTAGTTTTTATAGTTTTTCAGAAAATTCTGTTTCTTTATTTAGGGATGCTTTAATTGAATTTATAAAATCAAAAAAAGATAAATTAATTATAGATTTAAGGGGCAATCCAGGTGGTTATTTAGAGTCTGCAGTAAATATAGCTTCTTGGTTTATAGATGAGGGAGAAATTGTTTTAAAGGAATCTTTCGCAAAAGATGGTAAACCTAAAATCTACCGAAGCCATGGGCCTAGATTATTTAATGACAATTTGTCACTTGTTGTTTTGGTTGATGGTGGTTCAGCTTCTGCTTCTGAAATATTGGCGGGGGCATTAAAAGAGCATGGTTTAGCTACATTAATAGGAACTAAAACTTTTGGTAAGGGCTCGGTTCAAGAATTGGTTAAGATAACAGAAGAAACAGCATTAAAGGTAACAGTAGCTAATTGGTTAACTCCGAACGGGATATCTATTTCAGATGGAGGTTTAACGCCAGACATAGAAGTTCTTTATACCAGAAAAGATGCCGAAGAGAAACGAGATCCTCAAATGGATAAAGCTATAGAGTTTTTGCTTTCCAAATAAAAAGGTTGAAAATTATTAATTTTAATTTTTAATAATAAAACATGAAAGTTATATTACTTGTCGATGTTCCCAAGATAGGGAATAGGTATGATATTAAAGATCTTAAAGATGGTTTTGCACAGAATGTTCTCATCTCAAAAGGTCTTGCTGTGTTAGCTTCTAAATCTGAATTAGCAAAAATAGAAAATCGAAAAAAGGAAAATGCTCATAAGATGGCTGAAGAGAGTCGCCTTTTTGAGGAAATACTTTCTAAGGTTAATGGAAAAGAAATCGTGATAAAATCTAAAGCTAATGAAAAAGGACATCTTTTTAAATCGGTCGGACCAAAAGAAATTATCTTGGCAATCAAGGAAGCCACGGGTTATCTATTAGATGAAAAGTCCATAACAATTCCTAGTATTAAGGAGATAGGGGGACATGTAGTTAAAATTAATAACAAGGACCATAAGGGTCAGTTTGAAGTGATAGTTAGGGCTTTATGATAAAAGTCCACCATAAGGTGGACTTTTGTTTTAGTTTATAGTTACACTTACTGTTTTTTTCTTAGAAGTAGTTCCATCAAAATTTTTCTTTCTTTTCAATCCGAATTTAACTTTACCATCCTTTAAAGAAAAGAGCGTGTGATCTTTTCCAAGACCAACGTTTTCTCCTGGCAAAATTTTTGTTCCTCTTTGTCTTACAATAATAGAACCAGCTTTAGCTGTTTCTCCATCGTAAAGTTTAGTACCTAAGTACTTTGGGTTTGAATCTCTTAAGTTTTTGGCCACTCCCGCAGCCTTCCTATGTGCCATATGTTAATTAATCGCTAGCGAGTAGCTAATTTATTATTTATAATTAAGTAAGTATGAGTATACATAACTTTTTAAAGAAAATCAAGGAAAATAATGTGTTTGACAAAACATTATTTTTGTTTTCTATTATTATGATAGCTGTGGCTCTGACTTCTTTTGGTTTAGGTAGGTTGTCGCTTCAAATGGGCAAAGCAAGTGCTCTGGAGGGCTCTATAAAGCTTATAGAAGGGCAGGAAAGTGGTTTTCCTGAAGAAAGGTCTAATCAACCGGAAAGGAGGTTTGTGGCCTCCAAAAACGGGACTAAATACTATCCACTTAATTGCGGAGGAGCAAAGAAAATAAAGGAAGAAAATAAAATATGGTTTGCCACCAAGGAAGAAGCTGAAAAGTTTGGTTATTCATTATCTTTAACTTGTAAGTAAAATTATGACCAAAAGGCAATTCTTTTTAACTTTAATATATTTTCTCTTGATATTCTTTTCTGTAACAAATGAACAATTAATTGTTTTTTATAGTAAGGTAATTGATTATTTAGATTTAAAAACATCTCAAGATAAGAACTTAGAACTTCTAGAAAGTCATTTTGAGGGTAGGGTTAATAATTCTGGAATTTTAAAGAAAGATAGAACTGGGGATTTGAAGGAAGATGCTTTATCTATTAACCAGATAGTAAAGTATAGTAATGAATACAGACAAAACAATAAATTGCCATTACTCTTAGAAAATTCTAACTTAATTTTAAGTGCTGAAAAGAAAGCTCAAGATATCTTAGACAATCAATACTTTGAGCACATTTCTCCAGGTGGTGTTGGAGTAGGAGATCTGGGCGTGGAGGTTAAATATGATTACATTCTTATCGGTGAGAATTTAGCTATGGGTAATTTTAAAGATAGTCGAGAGTTGGTCGATGCTTGGATGGAAAGTCCAGGACATCGAGCAAATATTTTAAATTCTAATTATACCGAAACAGGTGTTGCTGTGAAAAAAGGTTTTTTTGATGGTAAAGAAGTTTGGGTCGCAGTTGTACATTTTGGTACGCCAAAGAGTGTTTGCCAGGAGGCAGATAAGGGGATAAGAGAAGAGATTGATCTTGCCAAAAATAAAATAGACCAGATGAAGACAGAGTTGTCATCTTTGTCAGAAAAAATTGAGGACGGGGAAGCTGAATATGATCGACAAGAGAAAAATGATTTGATTGGTTTGTACAATAAAAAAGTTTCTGATTATAATTTATTACTAACAGAAACCGGAGAAAAAATAAACAAATATAACAAACAAATAACTTTATTCAATAATTGCTTGGAGAGTAAACTATAGACTAAATCCTTTAAGGGAATAGCTCTATAGAATAAGGTACATAGTCGCACAATATATCTTTTACGACATTAAATAATCCCCACCCGCTTACCTTACTTACTTTTCTTTAATCTAAGATATTTTCTATTACTTAGTTTAGTTGGCATTAAGTCTTTGGCTGTATACATCTCATAATCTTTACCGTAGCCAATCTCTTTCATTAGTTTGGTTGAAGGATTTCTGATTTTAAGAGGCACAGGTAGATTGCCATGTTTTAAGACATCCTCTTTAGCTTTTAGATATGCTTCATAAGCACTTCGGTCTTTCTTGGCTAAAGCTAAATAGACAGCTCCAAAAGCTAAGTTTTCGGCACATTCTGGTAATCCAACATTCTCTACAGCCCGAAAAACATCATTAGCTACAACAAGTGCTGTCGGTTGAGCTAGCCCAATATCTTCACTAGCAAAAACAATCATTCGTCGAGCGATAAACTTAGGGTCTTCACCGGCCTCTATCATCCTAGACATATAGTACAGAGCTGGGTCTGGCTGGCTAGCCCGCATGCTTTTTATAAAAGCACTGATAGTATTATAATGCTCATCCCCTTTTTTGTCATAGCGGATAAATTTGTTTTGCAATGTATTCTTTAAGTTGTCAATAGTAATGTCTCCATACAAAGAAATTGTGTTTTCTATCATTGATATGACTTGTCTTGCGTCACCGTTTGACATTTGGTATAGCCAATCTAGTGATTCTTTGTTTACTTTGTATCCAGTTGTTTTTACTATCTTTTTAATATCATCCTCTTTTAGTTCTTCTAGAATAAAAACTCTCATTCTAGATAATAAGGCAGGAATAACTTCAAAGCTTGGGTTTTCTGTTGTTGCTCCAATTAAAATGAGTTTACCACTTTCTACAAATGGTAATAAAAAATCTTGCTGAGCCTTATTGAAACGATGTATCTCATCTAAGAAAATAACTTTAGGTCCAAGCAAGTCCCCTGTATAATTTTTTGATTCACCATCTACAATTTTTCTAATATCATCCTTACCTGCCGAAACAGCTGAAAGTTCATAAAAATCAGCATTGATGGATTTTGCATATATTCTAGCTAGTGTGGTTTTACCAACTCCTGGTGGACCCCAAAGGATGAAGGAAAAAATATGTTTTGATTCAATGGCAACACGAAGAGGTTTACCTTGTCCGACTAAATGTTCTTGTCCGACGAAGCTTTTTAAATTCTGAGGTCTTATTTTAGAAGCTAGTGGTTCCATCGACTATAATAAATCTAGTTCCCTGTCTATGTCTATTAAATCGAAATCAGTTGTATTTTCTATCCTAATAGTCTCTATTTCATCAATTAAAGATTGTTCAGTATTTGGTGTTTGTTTGTCTGTTCCATCGTTGTTTTTAGGTTTATTTAAATTTCTGTTCGATAGAACTACAAGAATAACGGCTAGTATAATCACCGCAACAATAATAAGTGGAGTACTATTTAATTTCTTTTTCATATTATTCTTTGTCTATGTTGTTGATAATTTCAACAACAGATTCGTCAACAACAACACCATTTTCATCTTTTTTATCTCTTATTAGTATTAAGGTTAAAGATCTTAATTCGCTTTTTATTTCTTCTGCCGTAGCAAAGAGTGTTGAAATTCTTTCTTTAAATTCGTCTCTAGTTATTTTAATTTCTTCTTTAATTAAACTCTCATTGGTGACTGTTAGAGTGTAACGAGTTTGGGCTTGCTTGATTATTTCATCTCTAATTAAATCAATTTTTTTATTTAGCAGAGATGATTTATTTTCTAGCTCAGACGTATTATTTAATTCGGATTGTTCTTTTATTTCTCCTATTTTGACATCCACTTTAGCTAAAATGTCTTCAATTTTATTGATATTAGAGGATAAAGAAGTCACATATTTATTATTCAAATCCCGTATACTTTTAATAATTTTTACGACAGAGTTTCTTTTGCTAATATCTTCAATTTTTTCTGCTCCCAATACTGCTGAGTCATCAATGTTTAAAATACTTGAGTTAGCTTTATCTAATTTTAGCTTGAAATCTTCTCTCTTGTTTTTTATTTTTTCTACTATCTTGTCTATCTTATAAATATTTTCTTCTGTGATTTCTGTTGATTTTATTTCTTTATCCTCACAAACAAATTCACATAAAGGACCTGTTCTCCCAACCCAATTTCCATTGGGACATAAAAATGCATCCATTGTGCATATTACAGCATCTTCCGCTTTAGCTTTTTGGCCAGGTATAAAAATCCCTAGACTAACTAGTAATATCGAAAATATAAGAGTTAAAGATTTAATTTCCTTCACACTTTAATTGTATTACGACATCTCTTAATAATCAAGCAATTTATTATAAACAAACATTATTTATTACATTTCCTGTTTCTAATCCAGATATGATATTTAAGGCTGCAATTTCAGACATTTTTTCGCGGGCTGATATTCTGGCAGATGCAATATGTGGTGTTAATACAATATCATGGAGATTTGTCAATCCCTTAGTCATTTTAGGTTCTCTTTCGTAAACATCAATTGCAGCACCTTTAATAACATCATCTTCTAGAGCTTTTACCAATGCTTCCTCGTCTATTACGGCACCTCTTGATGTGTTTACTATAAAAGCATCTTTTTTCATTGTGGCTAAAGTTTCTTTATTAATTAAATGTCTTGTACTTGGAAGAAGTGGAACATGTAATGATAATATATCTGATTGTTTTATAACTTCAGATGTCTCAAGTCTTTGCGTCCCATCCATTCTTTCCAATTCAATACTCGGATTGATATCACTATAAATAATTTTAGAGCCAAAACCATAGTGAAGAATTTTGGCGACTTCTGTTCCTATTTGTCCGACACCTATTAGTCCGATTGTTTTGCCTCGTAAATCTGTTCCAACTAAAAGATCAGGATCCCATCCTTTATATTTACCGCTTCTCATAAATCTATCCCCTTCTGCGACCCTTGCGGTTAGACAAAGCATTAAGGCAATCGTATGTTCAGCTACAGCTACCGCTGATGTTCCAGGAGTGTTAGAGACTTGGATTCCCCTTTTCTTGCATTCTTCTAAATCTGCATTGTCAAAACCAACTGAAAAATTACAAAAGAATTTTGCTGTTGGACAGGCATCAAAGACTTCTCCATCTAGTTTATCTGTCAAAAAAGATATAACACCATCATATGGTTTTTTCTTAAGTGCCACAATCAATTCTTTTTTTGTTGGTGGTTTTTTAAATTTTCCAATATCAAAAGAAATACCCTTTTGTCTTAATAATTCTAATCCTGTTTCTGGAATTGGTCTTGTAATAAATATTTGTTTATTCATTTTATTTTTTTGTAATTAGCCTATTAAAGTTGACCCTCGATATTTTTCAGCCATTAAAGCAATTTTGTCCATAAAGGCAACTGCCTCAACTGGATATTTTCCTCTGGCTGATTCTTCTGACAACATGACTCCATCTGCTCCGTCAACTATAGCATAGGCAACATCTGACACCTCAGCTCTTGTGGGGGTTGGGTTGTTTTCCATTGATGTTAACATTTGAGTAGCAACAATGACCATTTTACCAACTTTTTTAGACTCCTCTACTATATGATGTTGAATAAATGGGATCTCCTCTAGTGGAAACTCATTTCCTAAATCACCACGGGCAACTAACACACTGTCTGCTAGTTCTAATATAGAATCCAGATTTTCATAAGCCTGCCTTCTTTCAATCTTAGCGATAATTTTTTGCTGACCACCCCTCTCCTCAATCAATTTTCTTAATTCTAATATATCGTCACAACAACAGACGAAAGACATAGCTATATAATCAACCCCTTCTTTAATACCAAATTCTAAATCGGTTTTGTCTTTTTCTGTTATAATACATTGTCCTTCTTCCCCTCCAAAATGATGACCATTCTCATCTTGAACCCTTGGTCCAGATAAATCTTGGATGATAGCTATTTCTACCCCCATTTCTTTTTCTAATTCTCTGACAGTTTTAATAACATTTCTGTGCCAATCGTGGTCGTTCCAAGAAAAATTAAGTCGAAACATGTTGGCGTGATTTTCTATCATTTTACGAATAGTTTCTTTGTCGTTACTAGCAGGGCCAACTGTGGCAATTATTTTAGTTAATGATTCCATTTTTTAAAATTTAAAATTACTAATGCCTATATTATACATCAAAAAGTCTTTTTTTAAAATTAAAATACCGACCGGGGTCGGTATTTTAATAAGTTTATTTTTTCTTATCCTTCTTTGGTTTTTTCTTTTCTTTGTGATGTGTGTCGCCTTTCATATTTTTAGATAAAATTATTTTTAATAATACTTTTATTATACTATCTATAAAAATTAAATAAATAGTCTAGCTAGTCTAATATCTGGATAACTAATATCGTAACCGTCTTTATCCAGCATGTCTTTAACTGGTTTTAATTTATCACGGTCTTCTTTGTCTTTAATTTTAGACTGAGCCTTCATAACTAGTTTTATGATATTTTCTTTGGGTCTAAGATAATCAATTTTAATTTTTGGATCAACAGCAATAATTTTTTCTATGTGGGAAATAACTGTTTCTGTTGTTAGACCTCTTTCTTTTGCTATTTCTTTTAGACTAAGACTTTTTTCTAATAATAATTTAGTTTGATCAAGTGTAGAAATTTTTGTATCTTTGACTCCCCTTTCCATTTTTTTAACTTTAGTAATTTTAATTTGCCCACCTGCTTTTACAATAAAATCTTTTTCTAATTTTTGTTGTTCTTCTGCTGTCAACTTTTTAAATAAAATTTTATTTTGAAAACTTTGATTTTTTAATTCCTGGTCTAAAGACAAAACATCTGGATCCACCGAAAGAGCTTGTTTGTTTAGCCCAGCTAAAACTATGCCATCTAGGGTCCTTACTCTAGAAAGTGCCACATATCCCATCCCATAAGTAAAAGTCTTTCTAAGGTCTATTTCTGCGTTATCTAGGGACATTCCTTGGCTCTTGTGGATGGTTATAGCCCAAGCCAATCTAAGTGGAATCTGCCAAATAGATGCTTTTATTTTTCCTTCTTCTTCTATCATCCACGGCTCTCTTTTTAGTGTCACTATCTGTCCAGAATATAATTCAACAATTGGATATTTAGTATCTTTCTCAAAGTCAACAATTTTACCTCTTGATCCATTAACATAACCCATTTCAAAATTATTTTTAATACACATAACCTCGGCTCCTTTTTTCATTTTTAATACCTCGTATGCAATAGAGCTTTTCTTTAAAATTTCAACTAGATTAATAGGGCCATCTCCTGTCATCTCTGAAACCACCTCCTCGTCATCTATTTCGGCTAATTCTTTTTCGTTAATTGTATCAGCATCAGCATTATGGGTATAAAGTTTTGTGGGTTTGAAAGCAGATGTGCCTACCCCTATTCTTTTTTCTAAAATCTCATAATCCCCTTCTTCGATCTGATTGTTTCTAATTTTATTTAATATATTTGTCAGATTGTCATCTTTTTGCCTGAACTGTTCTTCTAGGTAGCAGACTACTGGATTTAAAATTCTCCAGACATTACTTTTCGGAATTATTTCTCCAGCTTGCTCCTCCCACTTTCTAACTGGTGGAAGTTGAAAAAAATCACCAGATAAAATAACCTGCAATCCTCCAAAAGGTTTGTCATTTCTCTTGAATCTTCGGCATATTCTTTCTACCATCTCAAGTTGTTTAGAATCAAGCATGGATATTTCATCTATGATTAAAACTCTAGCGTGGTCGTATCTTCTCCAAAGATATTTTCTTTCTTCTAGTTTGTCTAATTCCATCTCATCTAGATGGTCTCTTACTCCCAATCCGGACCAGCTGTGAATAGTCATACCGTTCATGTGGGTAGCGGCAATCCCCGTTGAGGCGGTAACCGCAACGGGGATTCCGTGATTTTCTAAATACTTAATGTATTTATTTAAGAGATATGTTTTCCCGCTACCAGCGCTTCCTGTCAAATAGACATTAACACCAGTTTTCATTATCCGTAGAGCTTGTTCTTGAGTCATAGAACAATTATAGCAGATTATTTCTTGTTTGTTTTCTTTTCTTTGATGACAGCTTGTGCAGCTGCAAGTCTTGCAATAGGTACTCGGAATGGTGAGCAAGAAACATAAGAAAATCCTTCTCTGTGACAGAAGTTAACTGATTTAGGTTCTCCTCCGTGTTCACCACAAATACCAATCTTAAGATTCTTATTTTCTTTTCGTCCTTTTTTAACGCCAATTCTAATTAATTCCCCAATACCTTCTTGGTCCAAAGAATCAAATGGGTCATATTCATATATTCCTTTTGCTACATATTCCTTTAGGAATTTTCCTGCGTCATCTCTTGATATTCCAGCTCCCATTTGGGTCAAATCGTTTGTTCCAAAAGAGAAGAATTCGGCACCCGCTTGGACTATTTTATCTGCAATCAAAGCAGCTCTAGGAACTTCAATCATTGTTCCAACCTTGTAGTCCATTTTAATTTTTGCTTCTTTTAATTTTTCCTCTACCACCTTGATAACATTTTCTTTTAGAATAGAAAATTCTTTTGTTGTCGCAACCAACGGAATCATTATTTCTGGAGTAACTTTATGTTTCTTACCACAGACTGGACACTTTTGACTAACTTTTATAGCTGCATTAATGACAGCTCTTGTTTGCATGTCATATATTTCAGGGAAAGTTATTCCAAGTCTGCAACCTCTGTGTCCTAACATAGGGTTAAATTCATGTAACTCGGCAATCTTTTCTTTCAAGATGTTAGGTTTAACCTTCATCTCTTTAGCTATTTCTAAAATATCTTTTTCTTTTTGAGGTAGAAATTCGTGAAGTGGAGGATCTAAGAATCTGACAGTAACTGGAAAACCATCCATGGTGTGAAATAGTTCAATAAAGTCTTTCTCTTGGTATGGTTCTATCTTTGTTAATGCTTTTTGTCGGCTTTCTGTGTCATTAGATAAAATCATTTCTCTAACGGCTTTAATTCTTTTTTCTTCAAAGAACATGTGTTCTGTTCGGCAAAGACCAATACCTTCTGCTCCAAACCTTCTAGCCATTTCTGCATCTTTTGGAGTATCAGCGTTTGTTCTAACTTTTAATTGTCGTATCTCATCTGCCCAAGACATTAATTTGGCGAAATCTCCAGAAAGCTCAGGGTCTTTTGTTTCAATTTTTCCATTATAGACTTTTCCTGTAGATCCATCTAAAGAAATAAAATCTCCTTCTTTCAATTTTGTTTTGCCACCTTTAACAGTTAGTATTTTTGCTTTTTCATCGACTGTAATATCTGCACATCCAGCAACACAGCAAGTTCCCATTCCACGAGCAACGACAGCTGCGTGTGATGTCATCCCACCTCTCGCAGTTAATATTCCTTTAGCGCTATGCATCCCGTCAATATCTTCTGGTGAAGTTTCAGTTCGAACTAAAATAACATTTTTTCCTGCCTTGGCTTTTTCAAAAGCTACAGGAGCTGAGAAAACAATTTCTCCAACAGCTGCTCCAGGAGAAGCTGGTAATCCAGCAGTGATAGGATCTGCCTTGGCTAAAGCTTTTTGATCAAATTGTTTGTGTAATAAATTGTTTAATTCAATTGGTTCAATTCGAAGTAAAGCTTCTTCTTTTGTTATTAATTTTTCCTTAACTAAATCAACAGCTACACGGACGGCCGAAGCGACAGTTCTTTTACCATTTCTGGTTTGTAATATATACAAGACTCCTTTTTCTATCGTAAACTCCATATCTTGCATGTCACGATAGTGCTTTTCCACTTTGTTGCAAATAGAAACTAATTCTTTATATACTTTTGGATTTTGTGTTTGCAAACTAGCAACTGGTTTAGGAGTTCTAATTCCAGCGACGACATCTTCTCCTTGAGCATTCATTAAGTATTCACCGTAGAATTTATTTTCTCCAGTTGAGGGGTTTCTGGTAAAACAAACTCCTGTTCCTGAATCTTCCCCAAGGTTTCCGAAGACCATAGCTTGTATATTAACAGCTGTTCCGAGTAATCCTTTGATGTTATTTATTTCTCTGTATCTTATAGCTCTGTAGTTATTCCAAGAATCAAAAACAGCACGGATAGCTAATTCTAATTGTTTTTCTGGCTCTTGGGGAAACTCTTTTTTGGTTTCCTTCTTAATCATCTCTTTGTATTTTTTAACAATCAATTCCAAATCAGCTGTCTTTAAATCTGTATCATATTTAGCTTTTTTAGTTTTCTTAACTTCCTCTAAAATATGTTCAAATTTTGAGTGTTCTATTTCCAAGACAACATTACCAAACATTTGAATCAAGCGACGATATGAATCCCAAGCAAATCTAGGATTTAGAGTGTTCTCAGAAAGTCCAATAACTGATTTATCATTTAATCCCAAGTTGAGGATTGTATCCATCATTCCAGGCATAGAAGCAGCGGCTCCAGAACGAACAGAAACAAGTAGGGGTGTTTTAGCATCTCCTAATTTCTTGCCCATCTTTTTTTCTAGGTCAATTAATTTTTCTTTTATTTGTGCATCTATTTCTTTGGATAATTTTTTCCCAGAATCATTATAGATTTTGCAAGTTTCAGTTGTAATAGTAAATCCAGGAGGAACATTTATACCAAGACTTTTCATTTCTGCCAAGTTGGCTCCCTTACCTCCTAAAATTTCTTTCATATCTTTGTTCCCTTCTTCAAAAGCATAAACATATTTTTTCTTTTTTGCTGTTGCCATATCTAAAAAATTTAGTAATTAAAATAATAATAAAAGAGGAAGAATCCCTCTTTGCGTAATATATTTATACTAAAAAAACAATTCAAAATCAATCCCCTAGAAGGACTATTCTTTTCGTGGTTTACCTCTTAGCCTCGCGAAAAAGATTGTTGTTCCAAAAAACATTGCGGAGGACGACGGTCCGAGCATAGGAATTTTAGAGTACTAAAATATCCGTGTTTTTTGGAGCAATAATCTTTGGAGTGAGGCGGTGGACTGTATCTATCTGGAAATAATTTTCTTCGGTCAAAACAGAATCTTTTCCAAAAAATTTGTTAAATATCTCTTTGGGAAATGTTGGATTTATCAAAGATAAATTACTCCCGATTAATTCTTCTTTTTTATACCCTAAAGTAAGACTAGCAATATCATTAGAATTTATGATTATACCTTCTTCGTTCAAAATTAAAAGATAGTGAGAATTATCTGTTTTGTGTTTAATTTTTCCTATTCTATTAACTTTACCACATCTTTTACATTTTATTTCTAAGATTCCATCAAAAAAGATTCCCTTTAGGAGAAGCTTACCACACTGGCATCGATACTCATTTAAGGATAATGATTTCATAATAGATAAAACCAAAAATCACCTGAGCTTCAAAGGAGCTTCTTACTGTATAAGTGTATAACTATAACTTAAAAACTGCAATATTAAAGAATCAATATCGTCGTTGTCTAATTGATTGTTTCCTTTTTAGTTGTATAATAAAAAAAACAATCAAAAGATGGAAATACTAATATTTATCATCTTGGGAGTCTTATTTTTCTTCATTATCTCTTCGATTTTGTTTTATATGTTTTTTGGAGACACAGAAGAAGAGATAACAGGAGAAATTATTTCTCTCAAGGAAGGAATGGAGACACGGTGCGTCCCTGTTCCTGTTGTTTCCGGAGATCCAAATTTTAACCAGGAGACCTCACTTCAATATGTTGATTTTCCTGTATTTGTTTTAGGGGTAAAGGCTCCAAATGGAGAAAAAATGGATTTTAATCTCACCAAGGAAAAATTCGATGATTTAAAAAACCAAGGAGCATTATACAAAACAATTAATGTTTTGTATAAAAGAACCGTTTTTGGAGGAATAAACATTAAGGAATACAAATTGGTGTAGTAAGATATAAAAATACAGCCTGTAATAAATTATAGGCTGTTATTTTTTATTTAAATAATATAATCTTTCCTTTTCTGGTAACTTTTCTATGGCATAACGGAGCATAGTTCTTGGCATTTTTGTTTCCCATTTGTCTAAGAATTTTTTTAATTCTTTCTGCGTTATGCGGTTGCCAACCTCTCTTAACATCCAACCACAAGCTTTATGAATTAAATCATTTTTATCTTTCATTAGAATCTCTACAATTTTAAATGTTGGTAAATATTCACCAGCTTTTATAAAAGCATAAGTTGAAACTATGGCTATTCTTTTTTGCCATAAATCTGAAGACTGAGCTAATTTTTCTAAAATCTTTCTATCTTTATTAAGCAGGTAATCTCCGACTATATGATATGTAGATAAATCTACTAAATCCCAATTATTGATACATTTTGAATTTTTTAGATAGAAATCAAAAATTTCCTTTTTCCCTCTGTCCTCTTCTTTTTGATATCTTTTGACTAAGATTAAAAGTCCAACCAATCTAATCTCATGATATTTGTTTTCTAAAAGTTTTGTTATTTCTTTCAAATCAAGATGAGTATAATCTTTAATTATTGCTCTGGTGTTTGGAACACTAATCCCTAAGAACAAGTCTCCTTCTCCATATTGCCCCTTGCCAGTCTTAAAGAAATGACTTAAATGTTCAGCCTTATCTTTTTTCTTTAGTCTAATCATTTGGTCTATTAAATTTTTCGAATTTTTTTGCATTATATTTGACATTGACATAAAACTGTTTCTTCATTCACAAGGCCAGGCCTTGTGAATGGCACCATAATTTCATAAACATGTCTATAATTATAAAAAGTAATTGTTGCTGAGTCTGTCTTTTAAACGCTAGAGTGTCAGAAAAAATAAATAATAATTGTGCGTGTACTTGGAATCGAACCCCGTCCGAACGGGTTCATCCGGGCGGACAAGGACCTCTGTCTTTTAAATGCTAGTGAATCAGAAAATAAAAATAAATAATAAATTGTGCGTGTACTTGGAATCGAACCAAGGACCTCTGTCTTATCAGGACAGCGTTCTACCACTGAACTATACACGCATATGCAAACAATTTATTTATTTTTATTTTTGATGAACGACGCATTTATTTTTTAAAAACT
>CAZCND010000017.1:0-12211 GCA_964500195.1 uncultured Candidatus Saccharibacteria bacterium
TTTTAGAGTACTAAAATATCCGTGTTTTTTGGAGCAATAATCTTTGGAGCGAGGTTGCAGAATATCAGCCACTTCAAGAATAGCTTCCACAAAAGAGTACGCAAAATTTTTTGCTAAAAATTTTGCTCAAAGACTCTTCGCCGTCGCTCGAGCTAGCCTCTTTTGTGGAACTATTCTTTACGTGGACTGAAGCCTCACGTAAAAGATTGTTGTTTCAAAAAACATTGCGGAGGACGACGGTCCGAGCATAGGAATTTTAGAGTACTAAAATATCCGTGTTTTTTGGAGCAATAATCTTTGGAGCGAGGTGAGATTGCTTCAAAAATTGTTTTTAATCTTGTCGTGGCCTATATTGCAAGGCTTCGAGGATGTCTTTTTGTTCGATATTTTTTCTTCCGCCCAAATCTGCTATTGTTCTAGCTAGTTTGATCGTTCTGTGATAAGCACGTGCAGAGAGATATAATTTTTCGGCACTCTGGTTTAGGATTTTTCTTGTTTCTTCATCTAGTGGAGCATAGATTTCTAAGTCGCGAACATTCATTTCACTGTTGGTTTTAATTTTATGAGAGGAATTTTTGAATCTATCGTTTTGTATCTTTCTAGCTTGCACTACTCTTTCTCTAATAGTCTCTCCTCTTTGCCCGCTTCTTTCTTTTTCAGAAAGTTTTTGATAATCAACATTTCCAACTGTTACCCACATATCGATTCTGTCCATAATGGGTCCTGATACTTTTCTTTTGTATTTATCTATATCAGATGCTCGGCATGTACATTCTCTTGTTTTGCTTCCACGGTATCCACAGGGACATGGGTTCATTGCGGCCACTAAAATAAAGTTAGATGGAAAGATACTTGAACCTTTAGCTCGTGATATTGAGACAAAATTATCTTCGAGTGGTTGTCTTAGTGATTCCAAGACTTTCTTTTCAAACTCAGGAAATTCATCCAAAAACAAAACACCCAAATGGGCCAACGTTACTTCACCCGGCTTAGGGTTAGCCCCACCGCCTATAATTGAAACATAGCTAGCTGTGTGGTGAGGACAACGGAAAGGGGGTTCTGTGATAATAGCGTCTCTTAAAACACCCGCGACTGAATGTATGCCCGTTACCTCAAGACAATCTTCTTTTCCTAAGTTTGGTAGTATTTGGCAAAAAGCTCTAGCGAGCATCGTTTTGCCCGTTCCAGGTGGACCAGACATTGCAATATTGTGTCCACCAGCGGCTGCTATTTCTAATCCTCTTTTGGCACTTTCTTGTCCTTTTATGTCTGAAAAATCAATAGTATTATTTTTTGCTTGGTATTCTATTTTGGTTGGTTCTGCTGGTTTGATTTTTTCAGATTCTTTATCGCTAGTTAGATGCAAAATTACTTCTTTTAAATTTTTAACCCCATAAATTTTTATGTCTTCAACTAAACCAGCTTCTTTAACGTTTTCTTCTGGTAGAAAAATTTCTTTCATTCCTAATCGTTTAGCTTCTTGGACCAAAAGGAGAGATCCTCTTATCGGACGAAGATCTCCGTTCAGAGAAAGTTCTCCTAAAAATATTTTATCTTGGATGTCAAAAGATATTTTTTTAGCAGATAAAAGATAAGCTAAGGCCATAGCTAAATCAAAATATGGACCCTCTTTTTTAATCTCAGCAGGAGATAAGGAAATAACTGTTTTTTGATTTTGGTTTTTAGGTGATTTATACCCAGAATTTTTTAAAGCTGAACTAATACGATCTTTGGATTCTTCCACTGCCTTGTCCGGAAGGCCGACAACTGTAAAAGAGAAAAGAGAGCTCGGGGTAATATCAACTTCCACCGAGACTAATTGTCCTTTTAGATAATGTGTTTGTGCTGAATATACTTTTGAAAATGACATATTATTAAAAAACCACGATTGCTCGTGGTTTTTACTTAGTCTTTGTTCATACACTTTTTGCAAGTCATAGCTGATGGGTTGGCCTCCAAACGATCTTCCTCAATTAAACTCCCACAAACTTCACAAACTCCATAACCACCATTTTCTATCTTTTCTAAAGCTTTTCTAATATCACCAAGTCTCTCTTCCAAACTGTTTAATTTTATTGTTCTTTCTTCAAAATCAGCGGATCTTTCGGCCATATCAGCTTCATCCTGAACTTCTTGCTCAACCATTTCGTTTTCTGGTGTGGCTTCCCAGTCACCTGTTTTGTCTACAACCCCAAGCTTGGCTAATAATCCCTCTACATTTTTTTGTTCCTCGATTAATTTTATTTTGTATTTTTCAGTTTCCATTTTAAAGATTTATTATTTGATAATTTTATACTATATATAGTAGCACCTAATTATAATTTTTTAAAGATTCTTAGTTAATATTCTATCTATTATTTCCCTTAAGGCTTCTAAGTCAGTTGTTATCACAAAGCTATTTTTATTAATAAAGGTGTAATAAAGCAAGCTTTTTCCATATTCATCGTATAGGACTCTAGTGTCTTTGTTTTTAACAACAAGGTCGCTCCATTTTCGATACGAGACAGGGAGTTTCCCTTCTGGTAATTTTATTTCAAATAAAAAGAAGAAATCTTGAAGCATTGTTTTTTCCCACTCCAACATAGAAGCGTAAGATTGGTTGTAATTACTTGTTTCCAAAATCAAAAATGGAATATTTTGCTTGTCTGTACTTTCTATAGAATATTCTCCAAAAAGATAATTATTTGAAAGGAACCTTAGAAGTGAGTCAGGGGTTCTCATACCAGACAAAGAAAGAAACGCACTAGGTGAAATTATTTCTTCTTTTTCTTCTTTCTTGTTAATAAAAAAGAAAGATTTAATCGTTCCAGATAGTTTTACTTCTTCGTCGTTAATTAAACTAGTAAGAGAATTGACGCTTTCAACTTCGGAAACATTAATTTTTGAACTCGAATCATAAGATAAAAAAGTCTCAATTCTATTTTCTTTGGGCGGTGGAACAGTTTCGGTCTTTTTAAAGAACAAGAAATAGATAACTAATCCTGCTATAACAAGTAGGGCTAATCCCCCGAGAAGAAAAACAGTTTTAGTTAAATTACTACCCTCGGCTTTTTTTTCTAGTTCTTCTCTTTCTTTTCTGGCTTTTTCAGCTAAAGCTATTTTAATGATAGAGACTTCATCTTGCCTAATAGCCTCAGCCATGTCGGTTGTGTAAGTTCTTAGCACCTTAGCTTTTTTATTTAATTGTTTTTCGTTTTCATTATCCATACTAATTATTTAGACTAGAGTCGGAGATAATTAGGTTTAGAGTTCTTTTTTCTTGAAAAAATTTTGATCGGCTTCCTTAATGGATAGATTTAATCTACCTTTATCGTCAAGTTTAATTATTTTAACTGGAACCCTGTCTCCTTCCTTAATAATATCAGAAACTTTCTCAACTCGAAATGGAGCAATTTCGGAAATGTGGACTAACCCTTCGTTTTCATAACCAAATCGAACGAATACTCCAAAGTCCATAATTTTTACAACTTCTCCTTCTGTTTTTTCCCCCACTTTCCATTCTTTGGTCATATCTTCAATTATTTTAATGGCGTCTTTTGCGCTATCTCCTTTTCCGGTAACAAAAACAGTGCCGTCTTCTTCGATGGTAATTTCAGCTCCAGTCTTTTCTCTAATTGCATTTATGTTTTTACCACCAGGCCCAATGACCATACCAATTTGATCTTTAGATATTTTGGTTGTCATAATTTTTGGAGCATAAGGGGAAATATCTTGTCTAGGGGCTGGTATCTCAGCTAAAATAGTTTCTAAAATTTGCATTCTTGCAAGACGAGCTCTTCCTAATGCTTCTTTTAAAACATTAATTTCTATTCCACCCAATTTAATATCCAGTTGTATAGCTGTGATTCCATTTTTTGTTCCAGCTACTTTGAAATCCATATCCCCATAATGATCTTCTGGGCCTTGGATGTCGGACAATAGAACATATTTATTTGAATCATTTTCATCAGTCATTAAACCGATTGAAATACCTGCCACCGGTTCTTTTATTGGTACCCCTCCATCCATTAAGGCAATTGTTGAGGCGCAAATGGAAGCTTGAGAAGTGGATCCGTTTGAAGCTACTGCTTCTGAAACAAGACGGATAGTGTAAGGGAAATTTTCTTTCTTAGGAATTACAGGTATGAGAGCTTTTTCAGCGAGAAAGCCATGTCCCATTTCTCGGCGACCAACTCCTCCGACTCTACCAGTCTCTCCTGAAGAATATGGAGGAAAATTATAATGATGCATAAATCTCTTTTTAGTCTCGGCTTCCATTCCTTGGATTAATAAAGAATCCTCTGGTCCACCTAGAGACAGAACAGATAAGACATGAGTTTCTCCTCGATAAAATATTCCAGAACCGTGTAGTACAGGAGAAAATCCACCAGCCTTGGCAAATAGTTTTCTTATCTCATCAATTTTTCTCCCATCAGCTCTTGATCCCTTTTCTATGGCCATCAAATGGAACGTTTTGTCTAAATAATTATGTAAATAATCTATTGCCACGCTCTTTTTGGGTTCGTCTTCCTCTTTTTCATATTTTTTTCCCAATACTTCTTTCCAATTACTTTCGGCTTGCTCGGCAATTTGTTTACTTTCTTTGGAAAATAGTTTTTCATCCAAAAGAGGTTTAATCTTTTCTTCAAAAAGTTTAATATCTTCTGGATCAACCTCAATTTTAGAAAAAGAAATTTTTTCTTTACCCAATTCTTCTTGTAACTTTTTTTGGAAATCTTCCCATTTAGAAATTTCAGCCGAAGCGATGTCAAAACATTTTCCAACTTCTTCTTCGCTTGATTCAAAAGTCATCGCCTCTATCATGTTTATTGTCTTGTTTTTCCCACAAACCAATAAATCAAGGTCATAGGTGGGCTCATCTTTACTTGGAATATAATTATTTATTTTTATTTCGTTTTCACCTTTAGCCTTACCTATTTGTACAGCTCCAACTGGTCCTGCCCACGGAATGTTTGAGACAAGAAGGGCGATAGAAGCAGCATTTATACCTAAAACTTTTGGATCAGCTTGTCCAACAGCAAAAACAGTCACAATGACTTGAACGGCATTTTTAATTGATTGATCAAATAGGGGTCTAATAGTTCTGTCTATCATTCGAGAAGCTAAAATAGCTTGGTCGCTTGGTTTTCCTTCTCTTTTATTGTATTGACCACCTAATATCTTCCCGGAAGCGTAATACTTTTCTAGATATTCAACTGTTAAATTAAAAAATCCTAAGTTTTTTTCTTCACTTTTAGAGATGACGGCTGTTGCCATAACAACTGTCCCTTTGCTTTTTAAAATAACTGAACCATTAGTTTGATCAGCCAGGTCGCTAAAACAAGCGGTGATTTTTTGATCACCAATTTCTGTTTCATACTCTTTGTTGTGCATATCAATATTGGGTTAATCTCAAGACTCTAGTTTTGAAACTTATCGTTTCAACGCTAACTGTCCAAAGACTAACCGGTTATCTTTTAATATCTATATTTATAGCACAAAGAGGTGGAATAAAAAAGGATTTAGGAATGGGTAATTTTTGTGCTATAATCTCTATATTAAAAAGATAAAATAAGTAATTATGTTAATACCAACAGTTATAGAAAAATCACAATTTGGCGAACGGGCTTATGACATATATTCTCGCCTTTTAAATGAAAGAATTATATTTTTAGGTGGTCCGATTGATGACAATGTGGCCAATGTTATCATCGCCCAACTTTTGTTTCTCGATCATGAAGATTCAAAGAAAGATATTTCGCTTTATATTAATTCTCCGGGTGGTTCTGTAACCGCAGGACTTGCTATTATCGATACTATGAATTTTATAAAGAGTAATGTTTCTACTATTTGTGTTGGCATTGCTGCTTCAATGGGGGCACTTATACTTGCTTCGGGACAAAAAGGAAGACGTTTTTCTTTGCCAAATTCTGAAGTAATGATTCATCAAGTTGTGGGAGGAGCCGAAGGTCAAGCAAGTGATATTGCTATTAATGCTAAACATATTCTCCGAACCAAAGATTTATTGAATAAAATTTTAGCAGAAAGTACAGGCAAAAAAATTGATCAAGTTGAAAAAGATTCTGACCGTGACTACTGGATGACATCAGATGAAGCCAAAAAATATGGGATTATTGATGAAATAATAGCCAAACCTGGCTCTAAATTAAAAAAATAATTTTATAAGACTTGCCTAAAACTGGAAATATTTTTTTGTATTTGACTTCCTGTAATACAATTTGTTACACTATAGCGTATGAGATCAATAGTAAACATTTCAATGCCCCCCGCTTTAAAAAAAGAAGTAGAACAAATAATAAAAGAGGAAAACTATGCTTCAGTTTCTGAGTTTTTTCGTGACGCCATAAGGACTTGGAAAGAAAATCAAATATATAATGAGATAATGCAAAGTGAAAAAGAATTTGCAAAAGGAAACGGCCGAGTTCTGAAGTCCTTGAAAGAATTAAGGTAATTTATGAAAATAGAATATTCTCCAAAATTCTTTAAAAGATATTCAAAATTACCTAAAGAAGTTAAAATTTTGGCTGAAGAGAAAGAAAAAATTTTTTGCAAAGATTCATTTGATACTAGACTAAAAACACATAAATTATCTGGAAAATTAAAAAATTATTGGGCTTTTTCAGTTAATTTTAATACAAGAATAATTTTTTCTTTTAAAGATAAAGATTTAATTAGATTCCACACAATAGGAGATCATGATTTATATAAATAGTAATAGCCCCGCGGGTTACCGCGGGGCTATTTGTTTCCATCAGAAAAACAGAAGTTATCCACACTTATATGTTGCAAAAAGTATTGATTTTTTGTAAAGTATAGTTATGAAAATGATAAAAAGGAAAATAGAAGAAGAAATTATTAGTAGTCTCTTTAAGGGGAAAATAGTAACAATTTATGGGGCAAGAAGGACTGGTAAAACTACCCTCTCAAAAAAAATTTTATCTCTATTTCCAGACAAAAAAACTAAATATTTGTCTTGTGACGAACCTGATGTAATATCTTCTTTAACAAACAAGACTTCCACAGAAATAAAAAATTTTTTTAGTGATTTTGAACTTATTGTTTTAGATGAAGCTCAGAGAATAGAAAACATTGGGCTCACCTTAAAACTAATAAATGATAATTATAAAGAAATACAGATAATAGCTACAGGGTCTTCTTCTTTTGAATTAGCCAACAAAATTAGAGAACCTTTAACGGGCAGGCATGTTGATTTTTATATTGGACCCATAATGTTGGAAGAATTATCTACAATTGAAGATAAAATTACAATATCAAGAAACTTAGAATCCAATATTATTTATGGAATGTATCCAGAAATTATAACAAACAATAACGAATCCAATAAAGATGTTTTAAAAAGAATAGCTGTTGATTATCTTTTTAAAGATTTATTTATTTATGACGGTATAAGAAATTCCAAATTATTACAAGATCTTACCCAGACACTTGCTTTGCGAACGGGAAGTCTTGTTTCCTATGATGAGATAGCTAAAGAATTAAAAACTTCTAGACAGACTATTAATAGGTATATTGATTTACTTGAACAGGCTTTTGTTATTTTTAGGGTTATTCCTTTTCATACCAACAAAATAAAAGAAATCACGAAACAACACAAAATATATTTCTATGACACCGGAATCAGAAACGCCTTGATTGGAAATTTTGACCCACTTGCATTAAGAACTGATGCTGGAAATTTGTTTGAAAATTTTGTAATTGCAGAAATCGTGAAAACAAAACATCCAGAAATTCTCAGTCACCCACATTTTTGGAGAACAAAACAAGGAGCTGAGGTGGATTATATAGAAACAAACCCAAACATAAAAGACATTTATGCTGTTGAAATAAAGCTCTCTAAAAATAAATCTCCATCTCTTCCTCCGTTATCGTTTAGAAATGAATACCCAAATGCAAAATTTAAGTCAATAAATAAAGATAATGTTATTGATTATTTTCTGAACAAAAATTAAAAAATCAAAAATCAAAAATAACTAAAATAGCCCCGCGGTAACCCGCGGGGCTATTTGTTTCCATCAGAATTTTGCCAATTAATTTTTTAAATTAATCAAAACTCATTACCTAAAACAGTAAATTAATTATATTATTATTTTACCCTTAGGTCATGTAGTTAAAAATTTTTCAATTTTTAGCCTAGACAAAACTCTCTTTTTGGAGTATTATATTAGTATCGAATTTTAGAAGTTATATTGAAATGTTCGCTTTTTTAATGCAGTCACGATTATTTTTATGAACCATACATTTATTTATCGATCGTTTTTGGAAAATCTAAATATTATAGTTCGGCCATAAAGCCTGTGTTTTAAAAGCGACAAAAAGTCGCTATGAATTTAACAATAATTTTATCAATTGCCGGTCTAGCCCTAGGTGCTTTCATCGGTTATTATTTGCGCTTAGTTATTTCTTTGGGAAAGAAAGGTTCTATGGAGCTAGAGATCAAACAAATCATGCTAGCTGCCAAAGAAGATGCTCAAAAGATAATAGACCAAGCCAAGAAAAAAGCTGAAACTCACAAAGAAGAGTTAGATAAAGAATCAAAAAAGAAAGAAGAAGAATGGAAACAAACAGAGGGTCGTTTAATTAAAAAAGATGAGCTTTTAGATGCTCGCCAGGTTGAAATAGACCACGAAGTTGAGAAAATTAAATTAAAAGTAGAAGAGATTAAAAAAATTAAAGAAAGGGTTGATGGAATGGAAGAGCAGAAAGAAAAAGAGCTTGAAAAAATTTCTCGCCTATCTGTTGATGATGCTAAAGAGTTGCTGTTTAAAAACATTGAAGATAGATATGAAGAAGATTTGATGGTTCGAACCCAAAAGATGGAGACTCTCAATGCAGAAAAGTTAGATCGTCGAGCAAAAGATATTTTGTCTAGTACAATAAATCGTTTGGCCTCTTCGACGGCAAACGAAATGATGACAACTTTGGTCAATATTCCAAACGACGACATTAAAGGGAAGATAATTGGTAAAGAAGGAAGAAACATTAGGGCATTTGAAAAAGAAGCTGGTGTTGAATTGATTATAGATGAAACTCCAGGAGCTATAGTTATTTCTTCTTTTGATCCAGTCCGCAGACAAGTTGCTCGCTTGGCATTAGAGAATTTAATTTTAGATGGAAGAATACAACCAGCTAAAATAGAAGAAGTTGTAGCTAAAGCTCAAGAAGACATCAATAAAATAATTAAAGATAAAGGTGATCAAGCAGTTTATGAATGTGGCGTCTTTAATTTGGATCCAAGGATAAGTGCGATTGTTGGTCGTTTGTACTTCAGAACTTCTTATGGGCAAAATGTTTTACAACACTCAATTGAAATGGCACACATTGCTGGAATGTTGGCTGAAGAATTGGGGGCAGATGTTCAAATAGCAAAGGCTGGAGCCCTTGTTCATGATATTGGAAAAGCACTAGATCACGAAGTTCAAGGTACACATATAGATATAGGTGTTAGAATATTGCAAAAGTTTGGGGCAGATCCAAGAATAATCACTGCTATTAAAAGTCACCATGATGATTGTCCTCATGAATCTATTGAAGCTGTAATTGTTCAAACAGCTGATATTATTTCCGGGGGGCGACCAGGAGCCAGAAGAGATAGTGTTGAAAATTACATAAAAAGACTACAAGAACTAGAGGGATTGGCTAACAGTTTTGATGGGGTAGAAAAATCCTATGCCCTATCAGCAGGCCGTGAAATAAGGATATTTGTAACACCTGATAAGGTAACAGACCTAGGAGCTAAAGAAATGGCTCGTGATATAGCTAAAAAAATAGAACAAGAATTGACTTACCCAGGAGAAATAAGGGTTACAATGATAAGAGAAAATAGAATAGTAGAGTACGCTAGGTAATTTTGACAAGTTTTAGACTTTAATAAAAAGCCTTGCGTAAAAATGACCTTAGTATATAATAATATTATACCTATTTTATTAGGGATCGTTTAAAACGGTCGAAATTATTCAGTAAGTTCTGGTTCAGATTTTTTAATTTTTGAAATATTAAAATTAAAAATCAAAAACTGGTAACTAATCAATATGAATAAGCAAGCATTAGTAGAACTCGTTCACGGAAAACTTGGTGGAACTAAGGTTCAAGCTGAGGAAATCGTAAACGCAATATTTGATTCCATCGTCGATTCTTTGAAAAAAGGAAACGATGTTTCAATCGCAGGTGTTGGAATCTTTTCAGTAAAAACAAGAGCAGCTAGAATGGCTCGTAATCCTAAAACAGGAGAACAAGTTAAAGTTGCTGCTACAAAGGTTCCAAAATTTAGAGCTGCAAAAGCTCTTAAGGATGCAGTTAAATAATTTAGCTTTAGCTAAAACTAAAAAGAAAAAATCACTCTATTCTATCCATGAGTGATTTTTCTTTTTGTTAGTTGTTTTTATTAATAAATATGATAATATATAAGAGTTTAATCGAGGTGTAGTGTAACGGCTAACATTCCTGTTTTGGGGAGATTTTTGAAAATTTTGTCGAGGTGTAGTGTAACGGCTAACATTCCTGTTTTGGGAACAGGCGACTCCGGGTTCGAATCCCGGCACCTCGACAAAATGTTTAAAAACTCCAGATGTCTAGTAGACATCTGTGGCGCGAAGCGAGGCGACTCCGGGTTCGAATCCCGGCACCTCGACAAAGTATTTAAAACTCCGATGGAGTTTTTGTCAGGTGAGCAAATAAACTGCTTTATTTGCGACGGGATTCGAAAGGCTTTTCCATGTGAGCTTGCGAACGGAAAAGCACCCGCGACGGTAGTCGAGAATCCCGGCACCTCGACAAAGTATTTAAAACTCCGATAGGAGTTTTTTGTCAGGTGAGCAAATAAACTGCTTTATTTGCGACGGGATTTGAAAGGCTTTTCCATGTGAGCTTGCGAACGGAAAAGCACCTAGGGCGGTAGTCGAGAATCCCGGCACCTCGACAATAAAACTCCAGCAGGAGTTTTTTGTCAGGTGAGTTCAGGACTATTAGTTCACAATGTCTATATTAGCAAAAGCTGGTGATGGCATCATTACATAATATAAAGCTATTTGGCCCAAAAACAAAAAGAGAACACTCATAGTGTTCTCTTTTTGTTTTTGGGTTGTTTATTCCCTATTTTCTTGTGTCTCTTTGGCCAGAGAAACTCTCTCCTCTGGTGTTAGATCTGTTATATCTATCAATGTGCCATCTGGCATTTGCATATATTCACGGCCTTTCTCTTGTTCATTTTTTAGCTCAGACCCTTCTTGTATTTCAGCACCATATCTTTTTTCTAATGGATTATTCTTCATAGTAATTTGATTTTAATAATAATATGTGTTATTATAGCAGAAACTTTTAAATTTGTCAAAAATGAAAATATTTTTACCGATTTTAGGGAAAATAAACCCTAAGACGGAAGAGATTTTTAACGAAAAGCTGAATCTAATCAGGGGACAAGATACCCTGATTAGCTACCTCTCCAGTCATGGAGGGGAGGCCAATGTAGCTTCTCGGATTTTAGAGAAGTTATCAGTTCTGTCTGTTGATACAATAGTATATGCAGGTAGTATGGCGTATTCCTCGGGGAGCATAATTTATTCAGCCTTCAAGAAAAGGCTTGCTTTCCGAGACTCAAAATTTTTGGTTCACGAATGCATCCCCCCAAAAGGGATGGAGCGTACGGAAATTTTTGAGGAATATGATCGGCAGATTTGGCAGTTTATGTCAGAAAGATTAAAAATCAGTTTTTCTGATATAGAGATTATTGCCAAAAAAGGCGAGAGATTTTCTGCAAAAGAAGCTCTAGAAATAGGGTTGGTTCAGGAAATCATTGACGCCAGCTGGAGAGATTTTAAAGACCTAGTAATTTTATAATTATTAAGGTCTTTTTTTTGTTTGCATCAATTCTCTTTTTAAGTTAATATATATCTTACAAAGCGGGATTAGTTAATCGGTATAATAACAGTTTTCCAAACTGTGGTGAAGGGTTCGACTCCCTTATCCCGCACATAAAATACTTTAAACCAGGTGAGGAGCACCTGGTTTTTAGTATTTTAGTGTGGGGAAGGAAGTCGAACCGAGGGCTGACGAAGTCCGCGGAGCGGCCAGCCCGAGTGGGGGTCGAGCGAGTGAGATATTTTGCAAGTGAAGCGAAGCAAAATATAAAACGAGAGTGACCGACTCCCTTATCCCGCACATAAAATACTTTAAACCAGGTGAGGAGCACCTGGTT
>CAZCND010000017.1:12311-14426 GCA_964500195.1 uncultured Candidatus Saccharibacteria bacterium
TTTAGTATTTTAGTGTGGGACAGGAAGCAAACTGCTTTGCTTCCGTAAGGGAGTCGAAAGGCTTTTCCGTGTGAGCTTGCGAACGGAAAAGCACCTAGGGCGGTAGTCGAGACTCCCTTATCCCGCACATAAAATACTTTAAACCAGATGAGGAGCATTTCTGTTTTCTACGTTTCCGACATGTGGAAGAATTAGCCGAAGTCCCATTTTTATAGTAAAATCTAATTAGTCGTTAATTAAATAAGAACATCTAATTTTTTATGAGAGTGATAAAAGAAGACTCTGGTCTAATGATAATTAAACAAAGAAATATTTTGTTTTTTGGTATAACTATCTTCTTTATTATTTTGGGTTTTAATATTCTTTTTAATCCAAATTCATTTATTTCAGAAACTCCCCCATTTTGGTTTGGCCTAATATCAATCTTAGCTGGTTCTTTGGCTTTGTTTTCTATTAAGATGACGACTATTAGGTTAGATAAATCTGAAAACAAGATATCTATTCAAAAAAAGAGAATAACAGGTCGCCCAAGCTCTGAGACATTTACAATAGAGGATGTTAAAGAGATAGAGTTGGTCGTTGATTTTAGTTCCATTGATGAAAAAAAAGCTTACTCTTATCAGCTGTATTTTGTTTTAAATAATGGTCGGAATATAGAATTAGGCCGAAGAGTGATGTCGTCTGATAAATCTCCTGGGCTTTTATTTTCTTCACAAATAAGGGTTGGTAAAAGAATTTCTTCGTTTCTCCGTGTTCCTTTCCAAGAACAACACCCTCCGACAACTCGAGAAAAATTATCTGTATTTTCTAAGGTTATCAAAAACCCAATCATAAAAAATACTAAAAAGTAAAACCGAACAACTGTTCGGTTTTATGTTTTTCTTGGTTTTAATCCCTCGATTAATCTTATTAGTTTTTGCTTATCTTCTTTTATTTTATTTGGATCACGAAGGCCAAAGATGACATCTTGCCCTTGGATGTTTTCAATGTTTTCAGAATTGTTTTCATTGTGGATATTCAAAACACCCTCTTGTTTTTCTTGGTTTGGTTTTTTGTTTTCTTTGTTTAAATTAAATTTTTTTAGTCTTTCCATCATGCTAATTATACATTATAAAATAATATTTTCCATTATTTTTACCCTAGCTAGCTTTTTCTCTATATTTAAGTAGACAATAGCGATATCGAATTGCCAATCAACATTTCCGATTCTTTGGCTGATAAGATAAGTTTCAATTATACGCCTAAGTTTTTTAATTTTCCAGTAGTGAACATTTTCTTCTGGTCTTATCCCATTTTCCTCTTCTCTTTCTGTCTTATTTACAAAATAAGTAGGTTCAACTGTTTTAGATTTAACCTCTATAAAATGAATTCTTTTTTCTTTTCTTGCTACAATGTCAATTTCTCCCCATTTTTTGGTGTAATTTCTTTCAACTATTGAAAAACCATGCTTAACTAAATATTTTGAAGCAACATTCTCCCCTATCTGGCCGATTTTTTGAGATTTTGAGGTGAATTTTTTCATATTTAATTGGTTTTAACCATTTTTAATAATTAAAGTGTTTCATGTGAAACAAATAACTATTTATTGGACATAAAAAATGTTGTACAGTGCTGTTTTTTAAAAACATATTGAAATTTAAGGATGTTTTGTGACCTTTTGGTTATTAAAGACATTCTTTTGTTTTTAACTTAGTGTCTTTTATAAACAATACACACATAGTTATCCACAGTTTTGTTAATTTTTAAGGGTATTTTGTGAATATAAAGGACAGATCTTTTCTTGTGTCTTTTATACTCCTGCTCGTTTTAACATTTCTAGTATATTAAAAATTTTTCAAAACAATTCTTGCCTTTATTTGTTATAAAAATAAAAAATAGAACTTGTCTTAAAAAATACTAGTTCATAACAAAAAGCAATGGGAATATGGGTGTGAGGCTTCGATTCCCGGCGCACCACAAAATGGTGCGGATACCGGGAATCGGTCCTTACAGGACCAGTACCCCAATTGGCTATATTTTTCGTAACCTCAAAATATAGCTCAATCGGGCTTCGATTCCCAGCGCACCACAAAATGGTGCGGATACCGGGAATCGGTCCTTACAGGACCAGTACCC
>CAZCND010000018.1:0-13484 GCA_964500195.1 uncultured Candidatus Saccharibacteria bacterium
GGTTGATGCAATTGTTGCGCTCAATAAGTATCTTGATAATCCGCAGGCAAATTGGAAAGCGATTATGCAAAAGTTCTGTCCGGAACGCCGGAGATGCAGCTTTTGCAGGGCATCATGCTGATGTGGGACCACCGGCAGGCGGAAAGCCGCCGGGTGCTGGCCGGCCTCGTTGCCGCGCATCCGGATTTTCATCCGGCCGCCGTCACGCTTGCTCACCTGGATTATTTGTGCAAGGATTTTGAGCGTTCCTATGCGGGCGCCCGGCGGCTTATCGGCCGGAAAAAGGAACTCTCCCGTTTTCATTTTACGGTGAGCCTGCTCGTGGCTTCCGGCGCGAAGGGTGTTCTGGCCCATAGAAATCTGGTCATCGCCATTCCCGCTTATTTTGAGGTGAACGGTTATCTGAAAGAAGCGCAAAAACAGCTGCCGGATTCCGCCGAAGTGCTCTATGCGATAGGCACGTACCGTCTGCTGACGCCGTCCATCGCGGGCGGGGATCTGGATATGGCCGTCTCTCTTCTCGAGCGTTCCCGACGGCTCGCGCCGCAGAATCCGGGCGTTTACGTCCGCCTGGCCCAGGCCTACCGGGCCCGGGGGCTTGCGCCGGTTTCGCGGCAGTACCTCGAACAGGCGCGCGCGATCGACCCGCAAGACGAACTGCTCCTCGATGACCTCTCGGGAGAAAAGGTTTTTCTCGACGCGCCGTAGAACGCGGGAGGGGTATGAAACTTATCTGGCGTCCGCCACGGGCCTGGCTTGGCCGCCGGGCAGCGCCCGACGCACAGTCTGCACGGTTTTTTCATCAAACTTGAAGCGGAGCTTCAGGTAGGGACCCTGGCCCTGGTAGCTGTCGCCCGCCAGATCCGCGTCAAATTTATCGAACGAATATCCCGCCGACACCCAGAGGTTCTTGATGATCCGGTAGCCCAGCTCGACGGCGCCGCCGTGCAGGCGGGTGTTGATGGCGTGGCTCGTCAGCATCCGGTACTCAATGCCGACATCAAAGCGTTCGGTCAGGTCGTACATCACCCTTGCCGCGATCAAATCCGTGTAAGACGAAAAGGTTTCTTCCTTTTCCAGCTTGCCAGCATATTTCCCCGTCATCTGCAATCGGGGAGTGAACTGGTAGTTGCCTTCGGTGGAGAAGATGAACGAATCCGTCGCGTAGGCAGGCTGGCTGGCGGTGCGCTTGTCGTACTTGTACTCGATCTTGCCGAGCGCGTTGAAGCGGTCGTTTTCCAGCGGACGATAGGCAAGCCCCACCAGCAGACGGGACGTGTGGTTTTCATTTGCCGCGCCTTTTTTCTCGAGGAAGTAGCGTTCCCTGAGCAGGAGCGAGAAATCCGGGTGGAGTTTGCAGGCGGCGCCCACTTCCGCAAGATAGGAATCCGTTCCGTTTTCGACGATTTCATGCCGGTGTTCCGCCCGTCCCGTGAACTTCAAATCATCGTTGGGCAGATATTCCAGTGAGCCGGCGACCGCGTAGGCATCCGGTTCATTGACGTTCTTCTGGCCGCTCAGCGTGCTCAGATATTCGGCGGCGATATTGGTCGTCAGGCCTTTGGCCAGGCTCAGTTTGTTCTTCAAACCGATGACCTGCTGGTTCCGGTGGCCCGCCGAACCGTCGGCCAGACGGAATTCCTGGTAGGCGGTCGTGTTTTTGATGACCTGCGATTCCGCGCCGATCAGCGTGCGGGTTTGTTTTCCATCCTCGTACCTGGCGAATTCCTCGCGGATGTACACGCGGTTTAGTTTGTTGATCTGGTAGCTCAGACCGGCCTGGCTCACGAAGTAGCCTTCGCTGCCCAAATCCTGTTTATGGCTTGCGGACACGGTCAGTCTGGAAAAGAGCTCATGCTCCAGGGCCAGTTTGGCAAACGTGGCCCGTTTGGGCAGTTCATACGCGTTCATGAAGGGAACGCCGTTCAGCAGGCCGCCCGGCGTAAAAGGCGTCTGGGCCGGCGTGGGCGTGACGTTTTCCGCCGTTTCATGGGACAGTTCGGCGCTGATGCTGGTCTTGGTAAATTTTTTCACCGCGCCAACCGAGGCCAGACGATGCGACGCGTTGTTGATGCGGTCCTCCTCGTCGAGGTACTTGGCCTTGAGATTCAAATCCGGCCAGAGTTCATAGGCGGCGTCGAAGCCGAATTTGCGCGTGCCGCGCACCGCGTCCGTGGCGGACGGGTTTAAAAAATAGTCGTTCAACTGGCGGTAAAATCCGGTGAGGGATAGTTTGGCGAAGGGCCGGCTTTCCGCTTCGATCAACCAGCCGTCTCCCGGTTTGGCCTCCCATGCGCTGTTGATATCGAAAAGACCCCGCGTATGGACATATTCCGCCTTCACGGTGGTTTTGCCGGGGAGCTTCAGGGTGACGTCGCCGCCGAAGAGTTCATAGTTGCTGATGGCCTTTTCCTCGAGAATGCCGGTGGCGCCGACTTCCAGCCAGTTCGTGATTTTGAAAGCGCCGCGTCCGCCGTAAATCAAGTATTTCTTGCCCTCCGTCCGGCATTCATAGGTGGTCACGATGTACAGGGGATTGCCGTCCGCATCGTGCGAGGGAATGGGGCCCTTGAACAGCAGGGTTCCCATGCCGTAGTCGATTTCGTAGTCCGCTCCTCTGGCCTGAATCGACTTGGCGAGAATGCGATCGGGCTGCAGCCTGTCTCTTGTTTCGATGACGACGCGTTCCGTTCCTTCAACGATCTGGCTGTTGGTCAGGTAGTAAAGGCCCGAAATGCCTCTGCCGGGAGTCGTATCCACCACCTGGGTCTGATCCGTGTAGCTGCCGAACGAACGGATGCGGAGTCTGTCCGTCTGCACGTCCAGTTTCAGGCCGTTGAAGGATCTTGCATAGGCGGCCAGTTTCGTATCGGTCAGCTCGGTCCGGTAATCGCCGTAGAGCAGATAGGATTTGCCTTTTTCCACTTTGACATACAGATTGTCGCGTGACAGCGCCTCGTAGCCCGTCTTGCTTTCATCGCCGTAAACCGGATATTTGTCCTCCCCGTCGAGACGCGTGTCCGATTCGCGGAACAGCTCATCCGACTGCTTCTTGTTGGAATCGAAAGCCGCGGTCAGGAGGTAATCCTTGAAAATGTTGCTCTTCAGGAAGAACGCTCCGCGGCCTTTGAGGTAAGCGCCGTCGCCGAAAAACGTCCGGTCCTGAAGATAGCTTGTGTCGCCGGACGTCCGGCCGTGGCCGAGAACGATCTCCCCCGTGCCGACCAGAAACAGCGGTCGCAGATGGGGTAGGAAAAAAATGTCCGCCGATTGCGTCATGTCGTTGACCTGGACCTCGATTTTGGCTTCGCCCGTTTCCCGCGGCGCGATGATCGTAAAACGCGCCGCCCCGTCCTTGCACAGAACCTGATGACCGTCCATGGCGGGATCCGCGTCTTTCTCCAGAATTTCACCCCGGGTGACGGCCACCGTCGCGGTTGCCGCCGACGTTACGGTTCGTCCGTCCTTGTCCGTGAATGAAAGCGCAACGCCAATCTGTGTTTTCCCGTCCGCCTGCGCTTCTTTCTGTTCGGGGGTGATCATGATGTGCGCCAGCTCGCCGACGGCGGTGACCCGGATTTGTTTTTCGCCGCGCAGATTGCCGAAAGGATCGCGCATTTCAGCCCGGATCAGGTTTTCCGCGCCGGTTTTGAGGCGGACGTCGATAAATTCGTAAAGCATCACGCGCCCGTGGTCGTGTTTGATGACCGTGCCGATCTTGGCTTTGTCCACGGCCTCGCCGTTGACCGTCAGGATGAGCGCCGTCTCCGTCGGTGTTTTTACCAGGATCCGTATGCTGCCGCGCGAGGCGATCGATTGATCCAGCGGTCTGAGAATGTCCAGTCCGGATTTCATGTTCAGGATCTGTTTTTCGAGCGGCAGATCTTCGTCTCGCAAAGCGGCGGGCGTCTCCGTTCCTGCGGGAGCGGGCGCTTGTGCGGCGGGAGACGGCTGGCCCGCGCGGCCGGCGCGTGCGCCGGATGAGACTGCGGGGACGGACGCCGGCTGGGCCGTCTTGGATTTCTCTCCGGTTTGCGCCGCGGACTCCGGTTTTTGCGCCGGCGCTGCAATGACTGTTTCAGTGCCCGTCGCGGAGGGGCGGGCCGCTGCCGCGTTTTGTCCGCTCTGCGCCGCGGGGCCGGTTTTTATTTCGGACAGAGCGACAACCGGCCCGGCTGCGGGCGCGGAGCGGTTCTCCGGCGCGGCTTTCGGGACGGTTTTCGGCTGCGTCTCGGAAGGTTCGCGGTAATCTGCCGTTTTCTCCAAAGCGAAATTGGCCTTGAACAGACCGTGCGGGGTCATGTCCACGAACTGGGAGGCGCCGTCGCCCATGAACCGGTTGGAAGTCGCTTTGGGGACCAGTCCCTTGGGCAGGCTGGTTTCGTCCAGGCGCAGGACGTGTGTTCCCGGCGCGACGCCGGTGAGGGAGAACTTGCCGCTTTTATCCGTCACGACGCGGGTGCCGTCTTCCAGGTAGAGGGCCACGTCGGCCACGCCGGCTTTTGCCTGCAAAACGCCGGTGCCGTCGCGGTCGATGAAGACGCGGCCGAGAATCGTGCCTTTGGTGGTGAAAACGCCTTCCGTGATCTTGATCTTCACAAAGGCCCGGTTGGACAGGATTTTCTTGCCCAGGCTCATGCCGGACGCCACAACCGTATTGATCCCCGTTCCGGACGGGCTGTCGGGGCCGACGACTGCGCGGTAGACGATCATCACGGACGCCTGGGGCGGCAAAACGCCGATGCGCCAGACCAGCATGCCGCCGCCGGACCGCTGCGGATCGGGTGCGGCTTTGCCGTCGATCGACGTGGACCCGGACAGGTAAGCGATGCCGTGCGGCATGACGTCCGTGACCGTGAGATCCGTCGCCGGCGATGCGCCGTTGTTCTTCAGCGTGATCGTGTAAAGAATCAAATCGCCGACCGCAGCCGTCGTTTTGTTGGCTGCTTTGGCAATCGAAAGCTGGCCGGCGGGCGGATCGATCGGAATGTCGTTGATGAGGTCGGGATCTCCCGCGCTCAAAGTGAATTTATCGCCGCGGGACGCCTTGCCGACGTTGTATCCCGGCGGCAGATCCGCATCGGCGACCGCGGATGGAAATGTATAGTTCGCGGTCGGCGTAACTTCGAAGCAGTAATCGCCGGGATAGGCCAGGGGAAACGCGAACCGGCCGTCCGCGCCGGTAGGTAAAGCGGGATTGATCTGGCCGGGCGGAAGCGCTGGCCAGCCGCTCAGATCGCAACTGGCGGCGGTGTTGTTCCAGTTTCTCAACGTCACGACGACGCCGGCCACCGGCGTTCCGGCGATGGAATCGAAGACAATTCCGGCGGGATCGATGAGAGCGGAATCTTTGGAGACGGGTTCAGCATCCAGCGGATCGGTATAAACGGCGGAAATCCGGGTGTTGGAGGCGACGGAGAGGACGCCGTTTTCCGAAGGGGTTGACGAGAGCGTGCTGGGAATGACGCCGCGGAAGACTCCCGGAGCCGAATCGATTTCGGCAAGCAGCAGGGTCTCCGTGTCGCCGGTCGCCGGATTGGACAAGACGGCGCGGACGGCACCGGACGCCGACGGAGCCGCGGTTTTCGCGGCTGCCGCCAGGTTCCCGCTCTGGTCTGGGTCCGTGACCTGGACATAAATGGTTTTTCCGCTGTTGTAGGCGGGAACCGGCTGCCAGGCGTCGTCGAGAAAGACCACCGCGCCGGGGGTTCTGGCCGTTACGGGTTTATCGGCCGCCGCGGACTGTTCCGCCATTCCGTCGGCCGTCACCCGGGCCGTGTTGGAAATTGTCGGCCCGCTGTATGTTTTGTCGAGCACCAGGGTCAGCCGGAGCGTTACGGATGCAGACGGGGGGAGCGGCGAAAGATTCCAGCGGACCGTGTTGCCCTCGAGTGTTCCGCCTCCGTCGGCGCTCACAAAGCCGGCGCCGGGAGGCAGCGTGTCCTGAAGCCGGATGCCCGACACGGAAATATCGCCTTCGTTTTTCAGGACAATGGCATACGTCACCGGATTGCCGGGACGGACGATCTCGGTTTGCGCCGTCTTCAGAATCGAAAGCTGCGGCACGCCGACGATGACTCTGGCTAAACCGCTTGCGGCCGGCGCTTCCACCGATGAAACGGTCGCCGTATTGACGATTTCCCGGCCGGCGGTTCCTTCTTTGTCCACGGCGACGGTCAGATGCGCCGTCTTTGCCGCGCCGGCGTTCAGATCGCCGATGGAAAGACGGACGGTTCCCGCCGTGACTGTTGCGGGAACGTCCGCGGCGACAAACGAAAGTCCCGCGGGCAGCGGATCGTCGATAAAGATGCCGGTGACGCGGACATTGCCGGTGTTTTGGACCGCGAGGTCGAAAACAACCTGCGCGCCGGGCGACACTTTTCCGTGTAAAACAGTCTTGGTCAACTGCAACGACGCCTGGGAGGGCGTCGTCGCCGTGAGGACGGCGGACGCGGGCGCGGCGCTTCCGGCGTTGTCCGTCGTGACGGGACCGGTGGTGTTGGTGTAAGTCCCCGCTTGCCCGACCTTGACCGGAACGACAAGAGAGCAGCTGCCCGAAGCGGGAATCGTTCCTCCCGTAAGCGCAAGGGAAGCGCCGTTTAACGCCATGGCGACCGTTCCGCCGCAGGTGCTGGTTGCGGGCGCGGCGGCGGCGTTGACCATTCCCGCCGGATACGCATCGGCAAACGCCGCGCCGGTGACGGCCTGGGCGTTGGGATTGGTCAGGGTGATGGTGAGAAGCGTATTGTCGCCGGCGATGACGGAGGCCGGATCGAAGCGCTTGGCCGCGGCGGGCGGCGCCGTCGCCGTGAGGACGGCGGACGCGGGCGCGGCGCTTCCGGCGTTTTCCGTCGCGACGGGACCGGTGGTGTTGGTGTAAGTCCCCGCTTGGCCGACCCTGACCGGAACGACAAGAGAGCAGCTTCCCGAAGCGGGAATCGTTCCTCCCGTAAGCGCAAGGGAAGCGCCGTTTAACGCCATGGCGACCGTTCCGCCGCAGGTGCTGGTTGCGGGCGCGGCGGCGGCGTTGACCATCCCCGCCGGATACGCATCGGCAAACGCCGCGCCGGTGACGGCCTGGGCGTTGGGGTTGGTCAGGGTGATGGTGAGCTCGGCTACTCCGCCGGCCGCCACGGTTTCCGGTGCGAATCGTTTGACGATCGACGGCGGCAAAATCGTCTGGATGATCACCGGCGTCAGTGCGTCATTGGAAAAGACGGCGGCCGTTTGATCGCTGCTGACGACGGCCGTGTTTCTAATCATGCTTCCGGGCGCCGCAAGGGGCGAAACCGTAACGCTGAAGCCGACCGTGCCCGAAGCGCTCGGCGCCAGCGAATCGATGCGCCAGGTAATTGCGCGGTCGGCGATCTCGCCGCCGCCCGCGATGGATCCGGGGGCCAGCGCGGTTTCGGAGGGAAGCGTGTCATGAATAACGACATGCCGGGCGATCTGATTGCCGATATTGGCATAGCGGATCGTATAGTCGATGCGTCCGCCCGCTGCGACGGACGGAACCGCGGCGGCTTTTTCAAGAACCAGATGCGGCGCCAGACCCACCAGGGTGTCAAGCTCCGTCCTGTCGGTCGATCCTTCCCCGCAGGCCGTGGAAGCGGTAAACGGAATTACGGTTCCCTGGGCCGTCCCCGCCGCGACAACGGCCGTGAGAGTGAAGGTTACGCTGCCGCCCGGCGCGATGACGCCCAGAGACCACGTCACCAGCGGCGGAGAAGAGGTTCCGCCGTTTGACGCCCCCTGAAACTGGAGAACCGGCGAAAGGGTTGCGGAGGCGGTTACGGCGTTTGCCGCAAGGTTGCCCGTGTTGGCGACGGTGATCGTATAGGTGATCGTGCCGCCGGGCGCGGTGGGATCCGGCGCAGCGACGGCCGTGATGGTCATCACCGGCGCTGCGCCTACCACGGTTTCAACCGTGTTGGAAGAAACCGCCGGAAACACATGCCCGTTAGCCCCGGCAAAACGGGCGGTAGCCGTGTTGGGAATGACGGTGCCCGCGGGCGGCGTAAGCGCCAGCGCGAAAACGGCGCAAAACGCCGGCAGCATCGCGGTTCCAAGCCCCGCAATGGCCCATCGGGTCCACCATCTTTTCAACAATGTTTCCTTCATGATCTCCGCCGACCGCCCCGGTTCCGGACTTTCGCGTAAAGCCGGTTATTTAATATTCGCCTTGTAGACGATCGGAATCGTCGCGCCTGCGGCGATGCTCGGAATTGAGATCATGACCGTGCCGCTGACTTCGTCATAATGCCCGAAATCGCCGTCGGCCGCGTCGGTTTGCGCCGCTCCGGCCACGGTGATGCTGCCCGGCACGTAATGCAGGTAGCTCGACAGCACGTCGGTGACGACGAAGGTCTGCGCGGGCGACGCGCCGGTGTTGGTCACGGTGATCGTATAGGTCAACTGCGCGCCCGGAGGCTGGGGGCCGGTGGGCGAGACGCTCTTGGCCAGCGCCATGACGGGCGACTGAATATTGGTGAACTTGATGGAGGCGCCGGTGACCGCTGCATCGTAGACGGAGGTCGCGGTGATTGTATGCTTGCCCTGCTGACCGTTGGAGCCGGTCACGGTGACGACGGCAATGTAGTATTTGGTTTCGCCGGGGGCCATGGCGTCCGTGTCGATTTTGCCGTCGGCGTTGCTGTCGCTGACGGGCGTGTCCACGCCGGCCGTGTATTTGCCGTCCTGGTTCACGTCATTGTACACCGTCCAGGTCCAGTAGAGACCGACGGAGCTGATGCTGTATATATCGGTTCCGTTGCCGGTGTTCATGATAGTGAAGGGATGCAGGTTCTGGTTTCCCACCAGTTCGTCGGTTGTCAGCGTCGGCGGCATGACCTGCACGCCGGCGGCCTGGGACACGGTAAACGGAGACGTGTTGGTATTGACGGTGGTCGCCGTTCCCGGATCGCCTTCGTTGGTCCGGTACGTGGCGGAAGCGGTGTTGTTGATCACGGTTGACGATGCGATGCCGGCGTTGACCGTGACCTGGAAGCTGAAGGTTCCGGAGCCGCCGGCCGCCACGGTGCCGATTGCGACCGTAATTTTGCCCGGAGTGGTGACGTTGTAGTCCGCGTTGTCCGCGTCGGCGGCGTCCGTGCGGGCCGCTCCGCCGTAAGTCATGGAAGCGGTCTTGTACGTGGTTCCGACCGGAATTTCATCCGTCATGGCAACGACGTAGCCCGGCGCCGTGCCGCTGTTGTTCCAGGTGATGGTGTACGTCACCGTTTCGCCGGGTTTGGGAGCGACGGGCGTTGCCGATTTATTGAACGTGATGACGGCCGCCAGGATCGTAATGGTCATCGTGGAGGTCGAACTCGTGGCCGGCGTCAGCGCGGAGGTTGCGGTGAGGTTGAGCGTGGCGGTGCTTCCCGCCGCCGCTCCGGCCGGCGCGGTAACGACGGCGATGGCGTATTGAGTCTGGTCCGCATTCAGCGTAACGCTCGCGCCCAGGATGTTGCCGGCGACCTCTTCCGACGGTTGTAAGATACCGTCGCCGTTCGTATCCTTGTAAATGGTATAGGCGTAGCCGGCCGGCAGTCCTCCGGCGGTCAGGTTAAAGGTGTCCGTGCCGTTGCCGGTGTTGGTGATTTGTCTGGCGAAGTAAATTTTGCCGCCGGGAGACCCGTTCTGGCTGCCGGTGGCGGGTGTAATGGTTACGCCGGCCACCTGGCTGACCGTCACGCTGACGGTGTTGGATTCGACCGGCGTGTACGTGTTGTTGTTGGCGTCGGTGTAGGTTGCCGTGGCCTTGTTCGTAATTGTCGTGCCGGCGGGCGTGCCCGCGGCCCCGGCCGGCCCGGCGGACAATAGCGCGGACAGCAGCAGTCCGGCCGTCAGCAAGACGACGAATAGCAGGGATGCTCTTGCGGTTTTCATAAATGTTCTCCTCTCTGGGTGGTTATATTTTTTATCAGTCCTGTGTGCTTACTTGACTTTAACTTTAAAGGTTACCGTGCCGGTCGCGTTGGGGGCCACCGGCGTCTTCACGATCCATTGGATGTGGGTGTAGAGTTCGGGCGGCGCGGGCGCTGTGATTTCCCTGCCGGCTGTGTCCAGGCTTTTGCGCATTACGGGGGGCTCGTGATAGGTTGTGCCTCCGTTGATGCTGAAAAGGATTTTCGTGTCCTTTCCGGCGGCGCTTCCCGGCAGATACACCGTGTTTGCCGGAACAGGATCGACGACCGTGACGTCTCTCGCTACACTCTTGCCGGTGTTATGGTAGGTGATAGTGTAAACGAGAATGTCTCCACTTTTAATTTTGTCCATCGGCGCTTTGGATACGGTTTTTTTGCCGTTTCGGATTTGCGCGACTTCCTTTTCGCCGTTTACCGTAAGAGCGATGCGCGGCTCGTCGGCCCAGGCTTGCTGCGCCGCTGCAAACAGCGCCGCCACGATGAGCGCGCTCCACAGGATCATCCATTGAAATGATTTTCGGTCCGTCATAATGCCTCCTTATTTATTGCGAGTAATTAAAACCTCTTCGTTTTAGTGACGAAGAACTGTTCTTAAAGCCTTGCCCCCGGTTTGCGGACAACGGCCTTTTACTGAATCTTCACCTTGAAATAGACCTTTCCTTCGTCGGCGCCCGAATTCACCGCGCCGTCGTCTCCCGCGACGGCGCCGACCGCGAAGACAACGCTGTTGTCCGAAAACTGTCCGCCGTCCGTGTCGGCCGCGTCGGAAAGCGGCGTCGCCGTTTCGTAAGTCGAAGCGGCGCTGCCGATTCGCAGACTGCCGGCCTTGTAGTCGGTAAACGGCGGAATGGAATCGACGATCATCAGATTGGCCGCGGCGCCGACGCCCGTGTTCCGGAAGTAAACGGTGAAGAGGATTTCCTGGCCGGGCGCTCCGGTTGCTGGGTTCGCGCTTTTTACAAGGGTGATGAGCGGCTGGAAAGAACGGACTGAAACGGCGTCCGTCCGTGTCTGATTGAGATGGTAAGAAGCGTCAATGCCGTCGACGTAGATGGCGTTGACCGTCGCTCCCTGCGCGACCTGAAGCAGGCCGTCTGCGGCAACAGGCGCGTTTTCCTGCGTTATGATTGATCCGGTGAAAATTCCGGTGTTGACCCCCGTTTCCGTGAGAATCACGGTCGCCGTATCGCCGCTCGACGCAACCAGCGTGACGGTTACGGTCTGTAACGTTGTGATGTCGTTGTTGACGTCTGCGTCGTCCACCCGGATAAAAAGAGTGTCGCCTGCGGTGATTTGCGTGACGTCGCCCGCGCCGGAAAGCGCGGCGACGAACCGGACCATGCCGGTCGTGGGTTTGGTGCCTAAAACGGTGCTGATGTCGCTCAGGCCGCTGTATAAATCCGAGCCGCCGACCAGATCCGCGCCGGATTGAGAAAGATTGTTGGCGCTTGACGAACTGCCGAAAAAAAGACGGATGGGTGAGGAATCCGTAAGACCGGTTGCTGCCTTGAAGGAGCTGTAAGGGAAACGCCAGTCCAGAAAATAATCCGCGTCGCCGTTAATGGCCGAGTCGGCCGGCGAAACCGCATAATTGCCGGCCAGCGGTACGGTGGTCTGAAGAATTTCCGGCTTGTCCGTCGGACTGCCGAGAGTCCCCTGAATCGTATTTTGCCACAATTGAATGACTTCCGTCTGCGAGATGCCGTCAAGCATGATGAGCCATTCATAGTCGGCGGGATTCTGGTTGGTGTCGAACGCGACACCCCAGCCGAATGACTGGAGAAGCCCCTGGCCGCCCTGTCCGGATGGATCTTTATCGAGACGCAGACGGAAATAAAGGTAGGCTCCGTCATTGAAGATGTAGGCGGCCGGATGGGTTGCGTCGGAAACCACATTGCGGGCGCCGGATGCGTCGCCTGTGGGATCCTGCAGATAAAGAGCGTTTTTGTAAACGGGAATCCACTGCGCGGCCGTGGGCCAGGCATGCGCGGCTGCGGGTAGTAAAAACAACGCAAACGCGATAAGCAATTTAAAAAGAATGATTTTTCTTCCGTGAGCAAGCATGTCAACCTGCCCCGTTCCTGAATGCGCTTCCGCCGGCAGACGCGCGTCTGAGGTTTGTCGCTTGCGCAGGCGGATAAAATGCGTCGTTCCGACACGGCGGTGAAGCGCTGCTTATCGTGTTGACAATGAAATGAAAAAGATGCGATCCGCCGGCCGCGGTGAAAAACGGATCGCGCATGATGGTCATTGTTGCAGAATCGTTTGAAAGGATCTTGCTTTGCGTTTCAGCGCCTGCCGGCGGGTCTGCAATCAGCAGAAAGCACAGAATAAGAAAAAAAGCCGCTGGCCGGAGCAGGCACGGCACACGGGGCACAGCCGGAATATACTTTTGCATAAAAGCACCGGGCTAATGATAAAGCACCCGCTCCGTGGGCGAAAAATCACGTCCTTTCTCAGTTTGATTTTGTTTTCCCGGTTCCGTCTTTGTCCTGTTTCCGGCAGTCGGGGCAGAGCCCGTATATTTTTACGGACACGTCCTGTACCATGAATCCCTGGAGATGCTCGGGATCGATTTTCACCGCTTTTGCGGCGGGGATGTCGATAATCTTTCTGCACAAGGTGCAGATCAGATGATCGTGGGGAGCGATATTGGCGTCGTATCTTTTCCCGACTCCTCCCGGCACGGGAATTTCGCGGATCAGTCCCTCTTCTTCAAGGATGATAAGGTTATTGTAAATGGTCGCCAGCGAAACGGTTGCGATTTTTTCCGATACGGCTTCATGAATGTCGCGCGCGGACGGATGGGAGGTGTTCCCTTCCAGATAATCCATGATGGCCGCGCGTTGCGCTGTTTTCTGTATTTTTTTACCCATCTCATTCTCCATCTGAATTTTTGAATAATTCTAATTTTAGAAATTGTCAAGACAAATTTGTCTGGACAATTTTGTGCAAAGATTTGGGGCGGGACAATGAAGGCTTTTTAACGCATATTCTCGTTTTTTCGAATCGGTTTGTAAGGCAAAAACGGGCGATTGCCTTTGTTGACAATCGCCCGTTTGAACTGCAAATGAGAAAAAAGCCGTCCTGCGCGACGGCTCTCTATCCCAAGGCCGCGGTTACTGGCAGGCTTTCGGATAAGCGGAGCAGGCCGCGTTTACCAGCGGCACGATATTGTTCGAGGTAAAGGGGCTTGCCCCCTGGGCTTTGTAGACCTGGTCCGTGTACCCCCAGCTCGTGACGCCGACAACCACGTTGGTGTTCGCATCGGACCCGACGGAAATGCCGTTGAGGTTGGCGACATAGCCCAGATTGACGACTTCCGGTCCACCGCTCGAGCCGCCGGTCTGCCGCGATCCCCATACCGTGTTTCCTGCCGCGGCGCCGTCGACATACCCCTGGGAATCGGTCCGCTGCATTTTGAGACCGCTGTCGTGGGAAACGGGATACCCCAACTGTTGAATCAGGGCCTGATTGAGGGAATTGAATCCATAGCCGTTCCAGCGTGACCGTGCTCAGGCATTCGTCGAAAACCGGATGGCCGTAGTCGGACGC